>JALYYX010000442.1 GCA_030946075.1 Bacteroidota bacterium
TTTTTGCCTCTATAATAATTTACTATTTAAAACCAAAGAAGGCTTTTTTATTCGGTGCAATTCTTTTGCTGCTTTATTGGTTTTTAATGGTGGCTTTTGGAAATCCATCCGATCCTTTTAGTATGACCGGCTATTTTGGAAATGCAGTTGACAAAGCAATACTTGGCGAACCGCACATGTATCATGGAGAAGGAATTGCATTTGATCCCGAAGGAATTATGAGTACCCTCCCCGCAATCGTTCAGGTTATCTTTGGTTTTTTGGTGGGAGATTTTATTCGCAGACGTGGGCAGCACATTGCTGAGATGGAACAGCCTGCTGTAAAGGGTTTTGAGCTATATCAAATGCTTACTATTTTGTTCATTGCTGCAGTTGCATTGCTTTTTACAGGATATGCATGGGGTTTGGTTTTCCCAATAAATAAAAAAATCTGGACCAGCTCTTACGTGGTTTATACATCCGGACTTGCAATTATTGTTTTAGCAACACTAATTTATTTTATTGAGATAAAACAAATCCGCAATTGGTTAACAAGGTTTTTTGATGTGTTTGGAAAAAACGCCTTGTTCATTTTTGCATTCAGCAGTTTTTTACCAAAAACTTTATGGATGTTGCGATGGAAAACAGGTGTTGACGCAAAAGGAACCACCACTTATTCTGATCCCTGGCATGGGTTTGCAAAACTTTGTTCAAAACTTCCCGGACGGCCTGAGAATGGTTCATTACTATTCTCTATTTGTGTTATTGTTACTTTTTGGGGTATAGCTTACTGGATGGATAAAAAGAAAATTTATGTGAAGGTGTAGGGTTTATTCTCAAAAATGCTTCAAAGAATAAAATTAACTTTACAATGCCTACAGTCTTATTAAAAGATGGCTTTCGCTTTTTCTTTTATTCTTCTGAGGGCAATGAGCCACAACATATTCACGTTAATAAGGGAGATGCAATTGGTAAAATATGGTTAGAACAGAACAGTAAAATCGCATATCTACATAACTTTACAAAAAGTGAAGAAAGACATCTACTTCAAGTTATAGAAACAAATTTTTATTATTTTAAAAATAAATGGAATGAATACTTCAGTAAATAATTTTGATTCAATTGAAAAATTAATTTTTGAAGAAGGTCTTAGAATACAGACAATTGATTTTCATAAAGAACTTGATTTAATGCTAATAATTTTAAATACAAAAGCAATACTTCGACAATCCATTTCGAAATACGCTGCATTAAAAAATGCGACTCAGGCACAGCTAAATTCTTATGAATTAATTTCTGATGGTGTTGGAATACATTGGAAGGAACTAGATGAGGATTTAAGTCTTAAAGGTTTTTTGAAAGACGAAATAAAGAGAACAGTTTATAATGATGATTCTCATTTCTCTAATAAAATTGTAGTCTGATTAATCTATTTCATGCGTTCCATCTTCAATCTCTACCTCAATTATTTCTGCATCTATATTAAATTTTTTCTTATAAGATTCTGTTGCATCAGCTAAAAAACGTTTTACTGATTCTTTCTTTATAATATTTATGGTGCAGCCTCCAAAGCCGCCACCCATCATTCTTGCGCCGATAACACCTGCCTGTTCGGTAGGCAGGTTTTTATTTTCTTTTGCTATCTCAACAAGGAAATCAAGTTCTTTGCAACTCACTTCATATAATTTGCTTAAGCCTTCATGCGTTTGAAACATCAGATTACCAAATTCAATTAAATTATTTTGCTGTAAAAGTTTTGCTGCCTGCTGAGTTCGCAAAATTTCTTCCACTACAAATTTGCAGCGGTCATAAACTTTTTCTCCCATCTTATCTTTAAAAGGTAAAAGTTCATCAGCACTTTTTATATCTCTGAAAGAAGTAATTCCTTTTTCTTTTTTTAAAATAGCCAAACCTTCTTCACATTGTTTTCTTCTTACATTATATTCTGATGATGCCAATGAGTGATGCACTTTCGTATTGATCAATACAATTTCATAACCTTCTAATTTCAGCGGAAAATATTGATGCTCTATGCTTTTGCAATCCAATAAAATAACATGATCTTTTTTGCCAAACATATTGGCATACTGATCCATAATGCCACACATTACCCCTGGAAAATTATGTTCGGCACGCTGGCAAAGCAATGCAAGTTCCTTTCTGTTCAGCCCAAATTTAAAAAGCTCATTAATTCCAAATGCAAGCCCACCCTCAACGGCAGCTGATGATGAAATACCGGCACCATCAGCAATGTTGCCTCCAAATACACAATCAAATCCCCTCAACCCTAACCCTTCTCCACTCGTGGAGAAGGGAACTTGAAATTCATTTACTACGCTAAGTACATAATTTTTCCATCCCTCCGATTTTTTTATACCATGTATATTTATGGAAAGCCTTTCATTAAAATCAATAGAAACAAAATTTATTTCATCAGTATTATTCAATGCAATAGCATATACAATTC
>JALYYX010000004.1 GCA_030946075.1 Bacteroidota bacterium
CCCCCGAAAGGGGACTTACGAAAGTTTATTTATTTGTTTCTGTTTTAGTTATTGTTGAATCTTTCTTAGTTCTTGTTTTTGTCCTTTTCACTGCTTCCGGGTTTGATATTGCAACTGCTTCAACCGGCTCTTCTTTTTTTGTTGTAACCTTTTTTTCTTTTATAGGTTTTACGGCTTTGCTATCTACAATAAGTGTAACATGATTACTTCTCTTGCGGATACGATACCCTCTACCCTGTGGTGCCGGACGCATACGACGAATAACTCTTCCACCATCAACCATGATAGTTTTTACTACCAGGCCTGCGTCTTCTACTTTAGCGTCTGAGTTCTTTTGCTCCCAGTTATTGATAGCACTCTTCAACAACTTATATAAAGGAACTGCCGGGTGTTTTGGGTTGAATTGTAAAACACCTAATGCTTTGTCCACTTCCATTCCACGGATAAGATCAGCCAGCAAACGCATTTTGCGGGGTGATGTGGGATAATTATTTAGTTTAGCTACTGCTTCCATTCTTTTTAAGGTTTGAGGGTTAGGGTTTAGGGTTTAAGGTTTAAAGATTTTGTTCTCCTTATACCTTTTCCCTTATGCCTTACACCTTTTTCATTATGCAATTTTTTTACTTGAGTGTCCTTTAAAATGCCTTGTTGGAGCAAATTCACCTAACTTATGGCCTACCATAAATTCAGTTACATACACAGGAATGAATTTATTTCCGTTATGAACTGCAAATGTGTGGCCTACAAAGTCAGGTGTTATTGTAGAACGGCGTGACCATGTTTTGATAACACCTTTCTTATTTTTTCCTTCATTTATGCCCAACACTTTTCCTTCGAGATTTGCATCAACATAAGGACCTTTTTTTACTGAACGAGCCATTTGTTATTTAGATTTTAGATGTAAGATTTTAGATATTAGATATTTAAAATCCTACTTTTTTTTACTTATCTACTTTATTTACTTATTCGGTAATTTCTTACCGTTTCTTCTTTGAATTATCATTTTATCAGAACCCTTACCTCTTGTACGAGTTATTTGTCCTTTAGCATACTTACCGGTTCTGCTTCGTGGATGACCACCTGAAGCTTTACCTTCACCACCACCCATCGGGTGATCAACAGGGTTCATCGCAACACCTCTTACTCTTGGACGAATTCCTCTCCAACGGTTTCTACCCGCCTTACCCATGCTTTGTAAACTGTGATCGCTGTTGCTTACAACACCAACTGTTGCATAGCAATTGATCAATATCTTTCTTAACTCACCACTTGGCATTTTTAAAACTGCAAACTTTTCTTCTTTGTTGCTAAGCTGTGCAGATGCTCCTGCGCTTCTAACCAATTTACCACCTTGTCCCGGCTGCATTTCAACATTGTGAACTACAGTACCTAAAGGCATGCTCTTTAATTGTAAAGCATTTCCTAAATCCGGTGCAACACTGTCTCCACTTAAAATTGTAGCGCCAACCTGTAAGCCCTGTGGTGCAATTATGTAACGTTTTTCACCATCGCTATAATTAACCAATGCGATGAATGCACTGCGGTTTGGATCGTACTCAATTGTTTTTACTACGGCGGGAATATCCTTCTTATCTCTTTTAAAATCAATAACACGATACATTCTTTTATGACCGCCACCAAGGTAACGCATGCTCCTGCGGCCTTGTGTGTTACGGCCTGCAGTGTGGTGAACTTTCTCCACCAGACTTTTTTCGGGAACGTTGGTTGTTATCTCTGCATATGCATTTCCAATTCTCCAACGGGTTCCTGCAGTAATCGGTTTATATTTCTTAAGTGCCATCTTTATTTAGTTTGTAGTTGGTGGTTTTTAGTTTTTAGTTCATTGCTTGTATTTAACTACAAACCACAAACTATAGACTATAAACTATTTAAACATTTCCATATAAATCAATTGTTTCTCCTTCTGCTACTGTTACAATTGCTTTTTTCTTAGCAGGTTTTCTTCCTGAAACAATTCCTGATTTTGTGTTACGTGATTTTGCTTTTGAAGGCATAACCAATGTATTCACATTCTCAACCTGGATGCCGTAGAATTCTTCTACAGCTTTTTTTATTTCCAGTTTGTTTGCTTTCCTATCTACCACGAAAGTGTAACGGTTCTGCTTTTCAGTTTGCCTGTTCACTTTTTCTGATAATACCGGTCTTATTAAAACGTCAGACAGCTTCATGTCTATTAATTATTTAATTATAAATTATGCTTCTGCAATTTCTGTGTGCTCTTCTACAAATATTTTTGCTGCACTTTCTGTAAATACCAGAACATTTGCATTTACTATATCGTACGTATTTATATCGCTTAAAAGGGTTCCACATATTGATGGAATATTTCTAAGGCTTTTATAAACATTGTCGTTGTAATCAGGAATTATAAAACAGGTTTTCTTACCGCTAACATTCAATACTTTTAAAATATCGGTGAACTGTTGTGTTTTTGGTGTATCAAGATTGATATCTTCAATAATCATGATACTGTTTTCTTTTGCCTTATGGCTTAGAGCGCTGATCTTTGCAAGATCTTTTACTTTGCGGTTAAGCTTTATATCGTAAGCATGAGGTTTTGGCCCGAAGATAGTACCACCACCTTTATACAAAGGATTACGCAGGTTACCTTTACGGCTACCCCCGGTACCCTTTTGCTTATGCAATTTTTTAGAAGAACCTTCTACTTCAGCACGGGTTTTCACTTTATGTGTTCCCTGGCGCTGTGCAGCTAAGTATTGTTTAACTGCCAGGTAGATAACGTGATTATTGGGTTCTACACCAAATATTTCTTCCGGCAGCTCAATTGTTCTACCTGATTTTTCTCCTTTTATATTTAATATATCTAATTGCATTATTTCTGGATTAAAACGATTGAACCATTGTGACCCGGAACCGAACCACTTATTAATAAATAATTTTTTTCAGGAAATATCTTTACGATCTTCAAACCTTTTATTTGTACTTTATCCTGCCCCATTCTGCCTGCCATACGCATACCTTTAAATACTCTTGCGGGATATGATGAACCTCCGATAGAACCCGGTGCTCTTGAACGATCGTGCTGACCATGAGATTGACCACCAACACCATGAAAGCCATGACGCTTAACAACACCCTGGAAACCTTTACCTTTTGTTGTACCTACCACATCAACTTTATCGCCTTCGGTAAATATATCTACAGTGATGGTGTCTCCAACGTTTTTATCTGATTCGCTATCGCGTATTTCTTTTATGTGATTTTTTGCAGTGGTATTTGCTTTGGCAAAATGATTCTTTTCAGAACGGTGAGTATGCTTTTCTTTTTTATCGCCGAAAGCAATCTGGAGGGCATTGTAACCGTCGGTCTCTGTAGTTTTCTTTTGTGTAACTACGCATGGTCCTGCCTCAATAATGGTTACAGATGTCTGCTTTCCATTAGTATCGAAGATGCTGGTCATGCCAACTTTCTTTCCAATAATACTTTTCATTTCTATTTTATTATATCCAGCGCTCCGATAATTACCGGAGATAGATGTCGTTTAATCTTATATAAGAACTTTCTGCTGCTCTGCCCGGGGACAAGAGGTTCAGTTATTATTTTTTATGCTTTTATCTCAACATCAACACCTGAAGGCAAGTCTAATTTTGACAATGCATCTACAGTTCTTGAACTGCTGGTGTAAATATCTAACAAACGCTTGTGCGTACACAACTGGAACTGCTCACGTGCTTTTTTATTAACGTGAGGAGAACGCAATACAGTAAATATTTTTTTATGCGTAGGTAAAGGAATTGGTCCTGTTACTACTGCGCCTGTGCTGCGTACGGTCTTTACAATTTTCTCTGCAGATTTATCTACAAGATTATGATCGTAAGACTGAAGTTTGATACGTATTCTTTGAGACATGTTAAAGAACTTTAATTTTCCCGGTTTTTATTTCGGAGTGCAAAGGTAAGGGGATGAAACTATATAGCAAAGAATATGAGGAATCTTTTTTAATAGGCTAAGTAAATTTTTCTTAAAAGCCTGGTAAGAATTTAATGGCATAAAATTTTCAGCCTATTTGTTATAAATTAAATTCTTAACCATTTAATTTTTACTTATGCCAATAGATAATAACATTACCAACAGCCAGGAACAGAATGCTACAACCAACCAGCAGGCTGAAAACCCAACCCAAAATATACAAGGCGACAATACTGTTAAAAATCCTGATGAATGGACAACAGGTAATGAGCCAATGACAGGGGCTCAAAAATCTTATTTAAAAACTTTGGCTGATGAAGCCGGTGAAGAATTAAATGAAAAACTTACAAAAGCTGAGGCTTCAAAACGAATTGAGGAACTGCAACATAAAACGGGCAGAGGTTTAAATAAAGATAGCATTGTGGGCGGTGTACCTAATCAAGCTAATACAGGCGAGGCGGAATAAACCTGACAATTTTTAAAATTTTTCGTTTGGATAATGACTTCTTTTCTTAAAAAGCTGAATTTTTTTCAGCTTTTTTATTGATTATTTGCCTGGCATTTTGTTTGATTTTTAATAACGTAAAACAAAATTCATTAACCTTAAAATCATAAACTATGTCAATCGTAAAAAGTAATAATGGCAGAGTTTCCAATTACTCAATGCCATCTATATGGGATGATTT
>JALYYX010000007.1 GCA_030946075.1 Bacteroidota bacterium
AGGGAGGCGGACTTTATGGTTAACGCTGTTGTATCTAAACTATAGAAAAGATTATTTGCAGCAATATTTAAATTATTTATATCCAGATGGCCATAATCCATCCCATATTTTAAAACTGACATTGAAGAATTATCCATTTTAAAATGGCTTGCATGTATTTGTAAATCTTTTGCTGAAATTGAAAATGATGAAAGCACTTCTTTTACCTGCTGCGGTGTGGATTTTTTAGGTAAGGCTTTACTAGCCCCCATCTGCAAAGCTACATCTGAGCTATCGAGTAAAATATCTTTAAATGCGAATGTAAGAGATTTGATATCCAGCGTATCAGGATGTGCAACCAGTTTATTAAGTTTTAAATAAGTGGTAAGGTTTGTAGGCACACTTTTATAATCAACATCAATATCCTTTAATAAGATCTCATTATTTTTTATTTTAAAATAATTTTCGGGTTTTAAGATTGCCTCAGCAATAGCGCTGTCAATTTTTGGTTTTAAAGGCTGATTCTGATAATAATATCCTTTTAATCCGTTGAGTGTAAAAGTGGGAATATCAAAATAAAGATGATCAGGATCGAATTTTTTTATTGGCGCATCAAGATGTGTGATGAACACGTTCATATCATCACCTGTTATCACATCCTGATAAATTACTCTTATGTTATTAAGAACTATTTTGTCAATATTCATTTTTAATGTTGATGAATCATGAATTAGTGAAGTATCTTTTTGGTTGTTCATGAACGCATTAACAATAAACTGGAAATTAAAAACCGTATCCTGATTTACACGCTTAATTTTAGTGGTAACGTTCTGCAGATTTATTTCTTTTATCTGCACTTCATTAGTTAATAATTTCAACATGTCAATGTTTACTTTCATTTGCCCGCCTGATAAAAGCGTATCTTTTGTCTGATCTTCTATGTAAACATTTTTAAGCATTAGGGAATTAGGAAAGCTTATATCAAGTTTGCCAATTTCAACTTTGGTCTTTAATTTATTTTGTAAATAACTCTCCACTTTACCTTTAATGAAACTTTGGCCGGGAGGGGTTTGAAGAACAATAAAAATAAGTAGTGTAAGGATAATTATAGAAACAAAAATATATGACAGCACATTAGCAATCTTTGCCGCAACAGATCTCTGTTTGTTTGGTGAGGATTTGTCTTTTGATTGCATATATGCTGATAACTGCCGGTTTAAGTGTCTTTAATCATTCAAATTTCACACCAACCTCTCTTTAAAATTATATGCAAAATTACTTGATTTTATCAGCAGTAACAGATAAGCTGAAATGAAAATGTTTTATTCGTTTAGTCTAAATCTTCAAGGAAAACAGCTCTATTTCGCTGTTCTTTCCTTTTAAATCTACTGGCCCAAGGTTTTCTGTTTGCCATTCTTCCAGTGCAATGTTTTCCATAAATTGTTTAGAAACAACGAAGTTGTGATTAAGCTCATTGGTGGCACTTCTTATACGTGCCGTTGTGTTCATGGTGTCACCCGTCATTGCAAGGTCTTTTTTAATAACACCAATTTCACCCACGGTTACGTCGCCCAAATGAATACCCACTCTAAATTCTGGCACTATTCCATATTCTCTTCTAAAATGCTCACTCTTTTTTTGAATATTTCTGCGGGCAAGAATCACTGCATCCATACATTTTCTTGTATTCATTTTATCAAACAGCCATGATGAAACTGCCTCATCACCAACGTACTGATAAATTCTTCCTTCATATTCAATGATAGCTGATGAAACCTGGTAAATAAAATCACGAATAAATTTAAAATATAACTGATGTCCCAGTTTTTCTGCAATAGGGGTTGAATCTTTCAGATCCATAAACATTATTATCCGCTTTTCAATTTTTGGCTGAGTATATTTTCCTAAAAATATATCAAGGAAAACTCCGGGAGAATATCTTTCATTTATCAGTAAAAATAACTGGGTAATAAAAAAGATAACCATCCAGTAAAGTATCTTTTGCAAAAGCCAGTTTTTATGTAATGCGTATACTAAAATATTATGTAGTGCCAAACCCGGTGTTTGCTGAGAAACAAGAGTGAAACCGGCAAACTGAATAACAAAACTTATTACCAGGGCGCTTCCTAAAAGTATAAAACTTTTTAGAACGAAGTTTAACCACAAGGGGTAATGACGTAAGAATTTTTTAAGCCGGTAAACAAACAAATACCCCATTATAATACTCAGCAGAAACATTAATATTTCTCTCACCCACAAACTATGTTCACGGTGTAATCTGTCAAGTTCCTGATTTTTTAGAAGAACCACTATCCAGTCAATTAATGTCCAGAAAAAGGCGATAAATAATACAGACCTTATCCTGTATTTTGTAATGTTGGAAATTTTAAACCATCTGTGTCGGAAAAGTTTCATGATTTATTTTGTAAATAATGGTAAATAGAATGCTGCGCATTTATCTTAGGCAAATTTGTTTCCAGTTCTTTTTCCTGTTCCACATTTGGTAAAAGCACAACTGCTTTATCAGTATCCTTCCATTGTATTTCGAAATAATCTATCAATTCTTTTTTGCATACCGGATTCTTAATTGCCACACAAACTTCAATTCGGTGATACAAATTTCTGTTCATCAGATCTGCTGAGCCCATAATAACTTCTGCATTTTCACCAGCTCCAAATATCATCAATCGTGTATGTTCCAGGTAGCGGTCCACCAATCTTTTTATAGTAATATTTTCACTAATTCCCGGTAAGCCCGGTATGGCACAGCATACACTTCTTATTATCATGTTTATTTTTACTCCTGCCTGGCTGGCTTTGTATAAAAGGCTTATGAAAAATGGCTCTTCAAGGTTGTTTACTTTTATTCTTATCATTGCTTTACTGCCTAATTTAGCTCTTTCAATTTCATTGTCAATTAATTTTTCAAGCCTTGTGTTCATGTTAAACTGAGAAACCAAAAGCTTATCAAATTTTAATTTATTCTTTTCGGGAGATTGATCTTTTTTCTGTAAAAATTTAAAAAGAGAAATAAGTTCTTTTACAATAAAAGGATCTGTTGTCATTAAAACATGATCGGTATAAATCTGGGCTGTTATCTCATTAAAATTTCCTGTACTTAAAATGGCATACGATACATCTTCGAGACCTTTTCTTTTTTTAACCAGTGCAATTTTTGAATGTACTTTTATATCAGGAATGCTGTAAATAATTTTTACACCGGCATCTTTCATCACCCTGCTCCATTTAATATTATTGGCCTCATCAAATCTTGCCTTCAACTCAATAAATGCAATAACGTTCTTGCCATTTTTGGCGGCGCTTATTAAAGCATTTACAATGTGCGATTCGGCGGCAACACGATAAAGAGTAATAAAAATATCCGTTACTTCTGCATCAACCGCAGCCTGGTTAAAAAAGGAGAGAACCGGATTGTAACTCTGGTAAGGGATGTGCAGCAAAACATCTTGTTTATTAAGTACATTAAAAATATCGCCACTATCCATTACATTTAAAGAGGAGAGAGGTTTCTGTTTTTGGTAAGTAAGATTTTTATTAAAATTTGGAAACGAAGAAAAATCGCTGAGGTGGTGATAGCGGCCGCCGGCAAACATATCTTCATACTTAACTTTAAAAGCGGCTGCAAGAAATAATTGCAGATTTCTTGGCATACCATTTTGATACAGAAATCTTGATGGAGGGCCAAAATCTCTTTTCTTTAATTGCTTTTCAATTTTTTCCAGCATGTTGCCGCTGTATTCTTCAACAAGGTGCAGCTCTGCGGTTCTGTTGAATTTAATGCTATAAACACCCATTATTTCCAGCCCCGGGAAAAGTGAAACGAGATTTTCTCTTACAATATCATCAATAAAAATTACATATTCAAAATCATCCAAAGGTGTAAGGGTAAAAAACCTTTGTAATTTATTGGAAGGAATATTTACAATGGCTTGCTTTAAAAGCCCCTGGTTATTTTCTTTTAATGAAACAACAAAATACAACTGGTTATTTTCCGGCAAAAAATTATTTGCAGTATTTCCGTCTAAAAATATGGGTTGGATAAAAGATAAAACATGGGAAAGAAAAATTTCCTTTATCTCGGCAATATGTTCTGCTCTTATTTCGCTGTTATAATAAAAAATAATTCCATTTTCTTTTAGTTCCGGAATTATTTCTTTTAATAAAATTGATCCGAAAATATCAAGCTGCCTGCTTATTTCGTTCTGTATTTTTTCGGGAATATCTTCTGTAGAACCAAGGCTGACCTGCATTCTTGTCTTTCTATCGAGTTTTGATAGTGCAATAACTGAAGGGTATCTTACTCTAAAAAATTCATCAAGGTTAGAAGAAAATATTGCCAGGAATTTTAATCTTTCGTATAGGGGTACTTCTTTGTCTTCAGCCTCCTGTAATACCCTGTAATTAAATCCTAACCAGCTAAGGTCTCTGTTGTAAAACATTACCTTAAATTTTATAGTGGTGATCCCGATCCGTTTACAACAGCAGTTGTCCCATGGTTAAGTAAAGCTGCAAGACCAAAGGCCAAAACAGAAATAATTATACCTACCATAAAAATGTTGTAAGCAAGCCGTATTAATTTATATTTTCGCCCCAGTACTGCTCCTAAATAATAAATATCTTTTATTAATGATCCATATAAATAGTCAGTGTCTCTCATCATAGTCCTCATAGCAATATTATATTGGTCAAAGGTTGCATGGTAAAAATTTCCAAAAAATAACAGGTTTACTTTTTTATCCTGAATATCCTTATCACTAAAAGTACCACCGCTTATTTTTGGGCGGGTTGCCAAAATTGAAATAACTATAGTAGTAACAGCTACTATTAAAAAAATAATGGATGGTATGGTTAAATAAGGTGCATCAGAAAGTTTTCTAAGCAGAACACTTAATATTACAGAAATAATAATTGCATTTACAGAAATAAGGATATTAGCCTTATGATCTGCCATGTCACTCAATTTTAAATGATTTTCTGATGTTAAACGTAGCATGGTTTGAATGCCCTTAGACATCAATCCGCTTTTGTCTTTTTCAATATCAGCAAGGCTTTCCAGTGCAGGATTATCCGGTTCGTAATTTTCCAAATTGTTTTTTTCTATTTTTTCAACTTCTTTTTTCTGTATTTTATTTTTTAATTTTTTCATATTTAATTCTTTAGTTACTGACAACAGATCCTTGCAGTAAGTTGTGTAAAATTGATGACCTTCCAGCATGCTTAATGTTTTTTTGCTGAATTCCAGTTTATCTACATTTCCATTCTTTAGTTTTATTTCCATCCGCATCCGCTTATTGGTGCCGTTAAATTCTTTTGTACCTAAATTATAAGTATCTGCATCACAAATAATCTGTTGTAATAAATTGGC
>JALYYX010000013.1 GCA_030946075.1 Bacteroidota bacterium
CAAATACATCAAATGCAAAACAAAAATCACAGTTTGAATTTGGCGCAAAAGAAGATGCATTGAAAATAAAATAATGAAAAAATTAATATTAATATTCCTTTCCGTTTGCACAATACAATTCTCTGCAGCAGCACAGAAAAGATCTTACGCTACAGATATGACAAATACAGTGATGACTATTTGGAAAGATTCTCTTTCAACGAATGGCAAGGCTGCGAAATGGACGTATGACCAGGGCGTATTTTTAAAAGGGATTGAAAATTTATGGAAGGCAACAGGTGATAAAAGATATTTCGATTTCATACAAAAAAGCATGGATTTTTTTGTTGATGATAAAGGGGAGATAAGAACATATAAGTTTGATGAGTACACTTTGGACAATGTTACACCCGGAAGAAACCTTTTGATGCTTTACAATGTTACCGGTAAAGAAAAATATTTAAAGGCTTTGCAAACATTACATAAGCAATTGACTATACAGCCCCGCACAAATGAAGGCGGCTTCTGGCATAAGAAAATTTATCCTGATCAAATGTGGTTGGATGGTTTGTATATGGCAGAACCTTTTTACGCAGAATATGCAAACACTTTTCATGAAGAAAAAGATTTTGATGACATAGCCCGCCAATTTTTTTTGATGGAAAAAAATGCACGTGATGCAAACACGGGTTTATTGTATCATGGTTATGATGCAAGCAGGCTGCAAAAATGGGCAAATAAAAGTAAAGGGGTTTCTCCAAACTTTTGGGGCAGAGCAATGGGTTGGTACGGAATGGGTTTGATTGATGTATTGGAAAACTTTCCTGCAGATAACTTAAAAAAAGATTCTTTAGTAAAAATATTTAATCGCTTTGCAGTCGCTGTATCAAAATACCAGGATAAAAAATCAGGTCTTTGGTGGGATATATTAGATATGCCAGGCAAAGAAAAAAATTATTTAGAGGCATCTGCATCTTCCATGTTTGTATATGCACTTTCAAAAGGCGTAAGGCTCGGATTATTACCGCAATCATTTTTAGCAAATGCTCAAAAAGGTTATGCAGGAATTATAAAGAATTTTATTTCAACTGATGAGCAGGGGCAAACAAACTTATCAGGTACAGTAAGCGTTTCAGGGCTTGGAGGTATCCCTTATCGTGATGGAAGTTATGAATATTATATGAGTGAAAAAGTTGTTGTTAACGATCCTAAAGGTGTGGGCGCTTTTATATTAGCTGCAAACGAAATGGAAATGTTGCCAACACTTTCTTTTGGCAAAGGCAAAACTGTTTTGCTTGATAATTATTTTAATCATGAAGTAAAAAAAGATGTTACCGGCAAAGAAATTACATGGCATTATACATGGGATGAAATGGACAACGGTGGCTACTCAATATTTGGAAATATTTTTAACAGATATGGAGTGCAAACTAAAACATTAATGAACGCTCCAACTGCACAAAATTTAAAAGGTTCAGACATATACATCATTGTTGATCCTGATACGAATAAAGAAACTGCACATCCAAATTTTATTCAGCCAAACCACATAAATACCATTTATGATTGGGTAAAGAACGGCGGCGTTTTATTGTTGTTTGGAAACGATACAGGCAATGTTGAGTTCATACATTTTAATCAGCTTGCTGCAAAGTTTGGTTTTCAATTTAATTATGACAGTCATAATAAAGTGCTGAATAATAAATTTGAAATGGGCGCTTTAAATGTAAGTGCATATAATAGGATTTTTAAAATTGCAAAAAAGGTATACATAAAAGAATATGCATCGCAAACCCTTACCGGTGCTGCACAAGCAGTGTTTACCGATGGAAAAATTATTGTAATGTCAGTTACCAAAGTTGGTAAGGGCTGTGTTTTTTCAGTTGGTGATCCTTGGTTTTATAATGAATATACTGATGGCAGAAAATTACCTGCTGATTTTGATAATTACAAAGCAGCGGAAGAACTGGTTAAATGGGTAATTCAACAAATTAAAAAATAATTTTTAAATTATAATGAAGAAGAATAGGCAATATATTTTTTTAAAAGTTTCACTCGCGGTAATGATAATGTTTGCCGGTATTTACGGCCATGCTCAAACAAAATCAAAACAAATTATTGTGGATATTAATGGTAAAGGAGATTTCACTTCCATTCAATCTGCTATAATCAGCCTTTCTGATTCTTCGGCACAAGCCCGAATAATCTTAATTAAAAATGGCACTTATCACGAAAAAATATTTATTACAAAACATAATATTATTCTTCTGGGCGAAGACAGGGATAAAACAATCATCACTTATGATATTGCAAGGGACGAATGGCGTTGTGATCATAAAGATGATTGGGGTGTTGCCACAATGAATTTAAATGGAAATGATATCACTTTTAAAAACCTGACCATCGCAAATGATTATGGATTTAATCATAAAGAACCAAGAACTGTAGCCTGCGCAGCTGATTCGGTTACGCACCAAAAAATAATTACAAACGGTGGCCATCAAATGGCTTTGCGTTCAATGAAAACAACAAGGCTTAAAGCGGTCAACTGCCGGTTCAGAGCGTATGCAGGTGATACGGTAAGCCCCTGGAATTTAATGGATGGCATGTTTTATTTTAAAGATTGCGAAATGGAAGGCGGTGTAGATTTTTATTGCCCCAGAGGTTGGGCATATGCAGAGCATTGTCACTTCTTTGCAAATACAGGCCCCGCAAGCATTTGGCACGACGGTACGGGTAATGCTGATTTTAAAACCGTTTTAAAAGATTGTTTCTTCGATGGATTTTCAGGATTTAATTTAGGTCGGTATCACAAGGATGCACATTTCTATCTTATTAATTGCACTTTCTCAAAAAACATGGCCGATAAAGATATTTATCTCGTTCCTACTTCAAATACTATTCTGTGGGGAAAAAGAATTTATTATTTTAATTGCCATAGAAATGGCGGCGATTACGATTGGTTTAAAAATAACCTGAGTTTCGCCCTGAATTCGCCAAATGCAAATGATATAAATGCCCATTGGGTTTTTAAAGAAAGATGGAATCCCGAAAAATATAATTAAAGATTTTATGATTTTATCAAGATATACATTAAAAAATATTTCACCTGAAACAGTTGATATTCCCGGTGAAAGAACGCTTGAATTACCTGAAAAAGTTTTACAATTTGGTACAGGAGTTTTACTTCGCGGCTTACCCGATTATTTTATTAATAAAGCCAATCAAAAAGGAATATTTAACGGGAGAATTGTTGTGGTAAAATCTACATCAAAAGGTAATTCATCTGCTTTTGAAAAGCAGGATGGTTTATACACTTTGTGTGTGCGTGGTTTGCAGAATGGAAAAAAGGTTGAAGAGAATATTATCAATGCCTCTGTAAATCGTGTTTTAAGTGCAAATGAAGACTGGGAGCAGATATTGGAATGTGCTCACAATAAAGATATGCAGGTAATTATTTCCAATACAACCGAGGTGGGAATTCAATTAGTGAATGATGATATCCGCCGCCACCCGCCTGTTTCTTTTCCGGGAAAATTACTTGCATTTTTGTACGAGCGTTATAAAGCTTTTAATGCAAGTGAGCAAAGCGGAATGGTTATTATCCCTGCGGAACTTATTTCTGATAATGGAAAAATATTGGAATCAATTGTGTTGGAACTTGCACATTTAAATGGCTTGGAAGAAACTTTTATTGAATGGCTGGAATGCTGCAATCACTTTTGTAATTCACTTGTTGATAGAATTGTAACAGGCAAGCCTGCTGCTGAAATACAGGAAGAATTAGAAAACGAATTAGGATACAAAGATGAATTGCTTATTATGAGTGAAGCTTATCGTTTATGGGCAATTGAAGGTGATAAAAAAATAAAAGATATTCTCTCATTTGCTGAGGCAGATGGTGGCGTTATCATTGAAGAAAATATTGAGATGCATAAGGAACTTAAATTACGTTTGCTGAATGGAACGCATACATTAAGCTGTGGGCTTGCTTTTCTGGCCGGATGCGATACAGTTAAACAGGCAATGGATGATGAAATAATATCTTCTTATATTTCTAATGTTATGCAAAATGAAATCGCTCCTGCAATTCCTTACAATGTTGATCTGAATATAGCCAGAGATTTTGGAGCAAAAGTGTTAGACCGTTTCCGCAACCCTCACATAAATCATCAGTGGATAAATATTACAGTTCAGTTAAGCTCTAAAATGAAAATGCGTTGTGTTCCTCTTTTATTAAGGCATTATAAAACAAATGATAATCCTCCTGAGCTTATGGCATTAGGTTTTGCGGCCTATTTATATTTTATGAAAGCTGTGAAAGAAGAAAAAGGAAAATTTTATGGAGAATTAAATGGCGAAAAATATTTAATTCAGGATGATGCCGCTGAAATTTTTATGAAGAGATGGAAAACATTAAAACCGGCTGAAGTAGTTAGAGATGTTTTAAGAGACAATGCTTTTTGGGGTGAATCATTAAATATATTGCCGGGTTTTCAAATAGCTGTTACAGAAAAATTAAGTTTGTTGATGAATAACGGAGCAAAAGAAGCAATTGAATTCATTCAGTCAAAAAAAGAATTTGCGGCATGAGTCAAAAGGTATTGAAAGTTCACCCCGATGATAATGTAATTGTAGCACTGCAGCATATTGCAAAAGGAGAAACTGTAACATACAATAAAACCACTTATATAGTTGCTGATGATATTCCCCCCAAACATAAATTTTTTGAGAAAAACATGAATGAGGGTGATGAAGTACACATGTACGGAGTGCTGGTTGGTAAAGCGCAAAATTTTATTCCTCGTGGCGGTTTAATGACAACCCAAAATATTAAACATGCTGCAGATCCTTATGAATACAGGGGTTCACGCTATCAATGGCATGCCCCTGATATTTCAAAATTTAAAAACAAAACTTTTAAGGGATACCATCGCAGCGATGGAAAAGTCGGTACAGCAAATTATTGGTTATTTATTCCAACAGTTTTTTGTGAGAATAGAAATCTTGATGTGATACGTGAGGCTTTGCATAATGAATTAGGATATGCAGTAACAGATAAATACAAATTGTTCACAC
>JALYYX010000018.1 GCA_030946075.1 Bacteroidota bacterium
GGCTGCCCTTCATTTCCACATGTTTCTGCCTGCTCAATAAATGGTAATGGAGATATGTTCATGAACTTTATGGATTTTACTGATGATGCTTGTATGTTTATGTTCACCACGGGACAAAAAGCAAAAATGAGGAGCATGTTTGCCATTGGGGGATCAAAAAATTCATTTTTAAATTCTACCGTTTGTGATAGCAGTAGTTCAGTTCAGCGTGGTGCAGCTTTTGTTGATTCGTCCGCATCGAAATTGATGATATCTCTATATCCTAATCCTGCAAGCAAATTCATTAACATAGAAAGTAAAAATCCCAACGACCTTGTCGGTAAAATAATAACGATCTATAATAGTTTCGGCGCAGAAATAACTTCGCAAATGATGTTCTTACAAAAAAATACAATCTCAATAAATCAGTTGCCGGTTGGTATGTATTATCTTAAGGTAGGAGAGGGAAAAGAAGTTAAAACAATAAAGTTTATAAAGAAATAACTACGAATAGCATTCAGACTGTATTCTTTGTTATATCAAGATCAATGTTATATTCAGCTTCTTTCTTCATTTTTATTTCCTCATAAAGATGTTGTATTAATCCATCTGCTAATCCAATTCGGGGAACAAAAATTTCATTTGAATTTGCCCACCGCATTACATTTATATATATCTGCAAAGCAGGTACAATCACATCGGCTCTGTCTTCTTTAAGTTTATAAATATTAATTCTATCATCTATTGAAACGTTGCTAAGCTCTTTGTAATAATCCCTTAAAAGCTCCAGTGGCAGCGATTTATCATCCTTTCGTTTGCTAAGTGAAAATATTTTATTTATGTTTCCTCCGGAGCCGATTGCAGTAACTTCTTTATGCCCTTTAATTTTTTCCTTTAGTGTGTTTTTCATTTCATCCCACATTTTTTCAGTAACCATATTCTTTAAAATACGGATTGTGCCTATGTTGAATGAATCTTTAAAAACCAATTTATTATTGCTGAAAAAAGTAAGCTCTGTACTGCCACCGCCAACATCAATGTATAAATAAGAATGTTCTTTATCAAGATTTTCTGCGATGTGATTCTCATAAATATATGATGCCTCATCACTTCCTGAAATAACTTCTATATCAATCCCTGTGGCAAATTTTATTTTCTCAATTATTTCTTTTGAATTAATTGCATCTCTCATTGCAGAAGTAGCACAGGCTTTTAAATATTTTACCTCATATACATTTAAAAGATGTTTATATGCTTTCATGGTTTCCAGTATCATATCGGTTTTTTGCTTTGATACTTCTCCCTTTTCAAAAACGTCAAAGCCCAAACGAAGTGGTACCCGTATAATATCTACTTTACTGAAAGTTGCGCTGCCATTGGTTTGTGGTGTTACTTCAGAAATGAGCAGCCTTGCCGCATTACTGCCGATGTCAATTGCTGCCAGTCTCATGTGTGTGGTAGTTTTTCTTTAGGAGGTAATTATAAATTTCAATTTGTGAGCGAATCTTTTTTGTATTTCGGGGGTTTACATATTGATTATCCAATTCATTATTTAATAGTCTTGCTTTTACATTATCCTCTAATTGTATATTGAGTATTTCTTTTAATTCCTGTTGAATATGTTTATCAAGAATTGGTACAGCAGCTTCAATTCTATGATCAAGATTTCTTACCATCCAATCGGCAGATGATAAAAAGGTTTTTTCTTTTCCATCATGATGAAATATAATAACTCTTGCATGTTCCAGATATTCATCAACAATACTTATTGCATTTACTTTCTTCTTAAATTTTTTATTTTCTGTGTACATACAGCAGATACTTCTTATCACCATTTTTATTTTAACTCCGCTTCTTGCAGCATCGTATAATTTCAAAATAAGTTTCTCATCACTTAAAGAATTAAGTTTTAAAATTATTGATGCATGCTTGCCTTCTTTTGCTGCTTTTATTTCTTTATCTATTAACATCAACAACTGCCTTCGCATTGCAACAGGGCTTACTATCAGCTTTTGGCATTCTTTTAAGGGCTGAATGTTTTTCGGCTTTTCGAGAAAAGAAAACATTCTGTTCACATCTGCCATAATACTTCTGTCAGAAGTGAGCAAACAATGATCTCCGTAAAGCATAGCTGTTTTTTCATTAAGGTTTCCTGTGATTACAAAGCCATAATGAAATGTATGGTTAATTACTTTTTTCTTTATCAAACAAAGCTTTGCATGCACTTTCATATTGTTTACACCAAGTAAAACTTTTACTCCTGCATCTTCAAGAATTTCTTTCCATTCTAAATTGGCCTCTTCATCAAAACGTGCCCTTAATTCCAGAACAACCATTACCTGCTTGCCATTGCGTACTGCATTGGTGAGGGCATTAATAATTTTTGAATGAGATGCAAGCCTGTAGCACGTTATCTTTATACTAATAACATCAGGAGAAATGGCAGCCTCTCTTAAAAGGTCTATGACAGAATCAAAGGAATGATAAGGAAAATTCAACAGCACATCTCTTTCCAAAATAATGTTTGTTACGCTGTTTACATTTTGTAACAAGGGATGAATGAATGGTTTTTTTCTGGGATTTTTTGTTTGAAAAACCGATTCGGGAAAATCAGTGAAGTCTTTGTAATTATGTATCCTTCCGCCGGATTGAATGTTGTCTTTTACAGAAAGCCCAAGCCGTTTTATAAGATACGTAAGCACAGAAGGGTCAATGTCTTTATCAAAAATAAACCTAACCGGTTTTCCTTTTTTTCGGTTCTTAACACCCTTCTCAATTTTTTGAATGAAGGAAGTTGACACATCGTTATCAATATCTATTTCTGCATCTCTTGTTACTTTAATTATGTTGGCAGAAAAAGTATCGTGGCCAAAGAATGAGAATATTTGTGGCAGACAAAAACGTATTACATCTTCCAGCAAAATCAAGTACTGTCCATGTGTTGATGATGGAAGAATAATAAACCTTGGCAAACGGCTGACCGGTACGGAAACCAATGCAAATTTTTGAGGAATGCTGCCATCAGATTTTGAAAGTTTACATGCAAGATAAATTGATTTATCATTGAGGGTAGGGAAGGCCTGCATGCTTTCTATCATAAGCGGAACAACGTTGCTTCGTACTTCATCATGAAAATATGAGAGAACAAATTTTTGCTGTTCCCTGTTGAGTTGTTTTTCGTTTACAAGAAATATTTTTTGTTTTTTTAATTCTCTTAATATCTCATTCCATATTCTGTCAAATTCGTTTTGCTGGGCTGTTACTATTGTATTTATTTCTGCAAGAATTTTTTGCGGTTCTATCTCAAGATGAATGTGAGCCCTGTTTCCCAGCTCTATCATACGTTTTAGCGTGCCTACCCTTACTCTGAAAAACTCATCCAGATTATTTGAAAATATTCCAAGAAAGCGGATTCTCTCCCTTAAAGGAACTGTTTCATCTGCTGCTTCCTGCAGCACCCTCCTGTTAAAAGAAAGCCAGCTTATATCACGAGGTATTATTTTTCGTTTCATTTTAATTTAGTCATTTGTAATCAGGTCAATGGGTATTGAATATTTCTTATTGATATATTGACTATTGACTTAATGACTTTATAATATTTGTGGTAGAAAATCCTTCTTCCAAAGGAATGATTTTTACCTCACCACCATTTGCAATAACTTCTTTTGCACCAACAATTGTGTCCAAAGTATAATCAGCACCTTTTGCCAAAACATCTGGTAGAATAAATTTTATTAGTTCAAGCGGAGTATCTTCTTCAAATATTATTACAGCATCTGTCATAAGCAAAGCTGCTACCAGTAAGGCTCTTGATGCATCGCTGTTAATTGGCCGGTTATTTCCTTTTAATCTCTTAACTGAAGCATCTGAATTTATTCCAACAATTAAAATATCAGCAAACGTAGCGGCTTCCGATAAAATTTTTATATGGCCTTCATGTAAAATATCAAAAACACCGTTGGTAAAAACTATTTTCTTCCCTAATAATTTCCATCTTTTTAATTGCAGCTTTAATTGTTCTTCGCTAAATATTTTGTGTAAAATCTGTTTGCTTTGCCTCATGTAATTTTTTATTTTTATAAACCAATAATCCAAAACTAATTAGCCCTGCACCAATAATAATTGCGGTAGATGCACCCCAGATTATCCATCCGAAAGAAAGACTATCAGCTTTATTAATATTATAGATTTCTAACACTTCCTTTACCGCTAATGGAAAGGCGCCAATGCCTCCGGGAGAAATTATCATACCAAGTGTTGCAAGGCTTAGCACACTGCATGCTTGCACAATACCCAAACCATCAGTTGCAGAGAGCGCAGAAAAGCCTACAAAGATTTCCAATACATACATGGCCCAAATAAAAAAGGTAAGAAAAATAAACCATCCTCTGTTTTTTAAACGGGCAATTGCATTAAAGCCTTCTTTAAGGCCGATGTGAAAACCTTTAAGTGAAATAATATAGCGATGATGAGCAAATTTTTTGAATATCCATTTTAATAAAATGATAATAAGAAAAACGGATGCAAAAAATATTAATACTTTTATCCATCCCGGTGTTCCTTGTTCATTAAAAAATATTTCAGACAATTTACCTTTTACAAAATGTGCTACATATTTTATCTGGATTAAAATTGTAAATGCAATAAAAAAAAGATAACATACAAGATCGAATGCCCTTTCTACAAGAACCGAACCGATGAGTTTATTCATGGGAATTTTTTCGTATCTGCTTAATAAACTGCATCGTAATATTTCGCCTGCCCTTGGCACAAAAGTATTTACCAGGTAGCCTGACATGAGAGAATAAAAAGTATTTTCTGTTGATGGCCTGTAACCCATCGGTGCAATTAATATTTTCCACCTTATTGCCCGTGCAAGATGACTTAACAATGCAAGTATAACAATTGGAAAGAGCAGCCAGTAATTAGCATGTTTTAACGATTCACCGAATTGATATTTTTGTGTGGCCGTCATTTTACTAAACTGCCACCAAACTAAAAAAAGGCCAAGCCCCAGGAAAAAAACAAATTTTAAAGCAGATAAAAACTTTTTTTTCATACGGCTTACAAGTTACGAATAGATATTAATGTGATATAAGTAAGTTGTCAATTAATCTTACATCATTAATGAATGCAGCAATAAGAGCAACCAATTTTGTATGTCCATTCCATACATCTGCAATATTTAAGTTATCTGATTCAGCAATTTCTACATAATCTATTTTAAATCCTTTTTGTTGTAAATGTTGAAGTGCATTCTTTTTTAGGTCTCTTAAGTTTCCACATTGAATGTTTTGGTTTATATAGACTAATGCTTTATAAATTTCTGATGCTTGTTTTTTTTGTTGCTCATTTAATCTTAAGTTACGGCTACTCATGGCGAGGCCATTTTCTTCACGTAATGTTGGGCAAATAATCAGGTCAATATTTACTTTCATTAATTCCAATAATCTTTTTATTACAAGGCATTGCTGATAATCTTTTTGGCCTAAAAATAAATTTGTGGGTTCAACAATTTCAAGCAATCGCTTTACAACCTGACATACTCCCTGAAAATGACCAGGCCTGTATTTTCCTTCAAAAATTGTTTCAAGATATCCGAGATTAAAATGGATCTTTAAATCAGTTCCATCAGGATAAATTTCATCAACATCCGGCAGAAATAAAATATCACAATCATTTTTTTCTAACAGATAAATATCTTGTTCAATTGTTACAGGGTATTTTTTAAAATCGTTTGCATTATTAAATTGTGTAGGATTTACAAATATGCTTGAAACAGTTATGTCACACTTTTCATTACAGGTTTTTAACAAAGAAAGATGTCCCTGATGCAGCGCACCCATTGTGGGAACAAAACCTATAGAAGGATTTGAAAATGTAGTTTTTTTTATCTGATGAATTAAATCAGCAGAATTTTTTAATATTATCATTTTGATTATTAGTAAGCTTAAACATGGATATGCATCACTATTTAGTAAGAAAATTATTGTAACTTCGCCGCTCTTTTAAAACCCATAGGGAATTTAATCTTCGCTAATGTCAACAAAGAAAAGAATTTTATTTATAGCTAACGAAATGTCGCCCTATTTAGAGATGACAGAGTTTGCTGAAATAGTGAATAAGCTGGCAGTTAAAGCAAATGAAACAGGCATGGAGGTAAGATGTATTATGCCCCGCTTCGGAATGATAAACGAGCGGAGACACCGATTACATGAGGTGGTTAGATTGTCCGGAATTAATGTTTCTATTGATGGTGATGATTATCCGTTAGTGATAAAAGTTGCCTCTCTCCCCAATGCAAGGTTGCAAATTTATTTTTTAGATAATGAAGATTATTTTAAAAGAAAAACTTTGTTTCATGATGAAGGGGAGAAATGGTTTGGTGATAATGCATTAAGAACCGTTTTATTTTGTAAGGGCGCTTTGGAAACGGTTAAAAAATTTGGATGGCCTCCTGATATTATTCATTGCAGCGGATGGATGACAGGATTAATACCAATGTATATAAAATGCGCTTATAAAAAAGAACCTGTATTTAGCAATTGTAAAGTTATTTATACAATCGGACAAAATACTTACAAAGAAAAAATGGGTAAGGAGTTTGTAAAACTTGCAACCATTAATGCTAACATTAAAGAAAAAGATATGGAGCTTTTTAATGAAGGATCTAATTCTGCAATGTTTAGAGGTGGAGCTGCGTATGCAGATGCAATAACATTTGGAGCCGATAAAGTTGATAAAAAATTATCAGATGAATTCACTAAAGTAAAAGGCAAAAAGGTTCTGCAATTCAATGCAGCGTCAGATTTAACAGACTATTTACAATTGTATACCGACCTTGCTTCCTAATAAAAAAATTCCCTTATCAAATTATTTACTTGTGATTAAAACTAAACCCACTTTAGCTTTTACCGCTTTTATATTTTTTTCTTTTTTAAATTGGCATTGTAATAAAATTGATACAACAGAAATTGGTAGCGGACTTTTGCCTGCTGTTGATAATGTAAATACTTTTGAATTAATTCTTCCTGTAGTCTCCAATAATTTTGATTCTTCTAAAAAAGATTGTGCAACAATTTTTCCTACCGATGAACATGCTCTTGGATATATAGGTAATGATCCATTATTTGGCAAAACAACTGCAACAATTTATACAGAACTAAAGCCCAATATTTTTCCATTCTATTTTTCCGGTAAACCAAATGAAAGAACTTTGGATTCTATTGTTTTAGTATTAAGTTACAGGAGAACTTATGGCGACTCTACATTGCAACAAAGTGTTATTGTGCATAAATTATTAAGCCCTTTTAAACCGGATTCAAGCATCTGCTCTTCTTATAGTTTTGAGGCTGCTGTATTAGGCACCGCGAATTATAAACCGCAAAACTTTAAAACAGATACTGTAAAAGCTATCGGGGATACATCAATAAACCAATTACGTATAAAATTAAGTACTTCATTTGGCCAATCTTTACTTGCAAAAGATACCATAATTACTGATTC
>JALYYX010000021.1 GCA_030946075.1 Bacteroidota bacterium
TACTTCTTGCCTTATACATTGCAGGCTTAAGCAGTATTGACGGGGCAATTGTTGCAACTGTAAGCGCACCTTTGTAGAATCTTTTAATCCTGAATTTTTTAATTCACGTTCCAGGAAATAATTTTAACTCCAATGCGATGATTAAAAATTAAAAATTCTGTCTCAACTTAAATATAATTTTTGCGCCTGGCCATTAGTTATTATAACCATTATGGATGTTCATATTCTGGTCATAAGTTTTCACATAATTCGCTAATTCATTGCGGCTGCTTTGTGAATTTAGTATAGTACTCAGTTTTAAAAAATTAGCAGGGTCGGTAACTGTTCTGTAAGAAAGTTTTGCAAGCTCCAGCCTGTTCTCTTCTGAATTTATTAAGAGCAGTAATTCTCTTATTTGGGCTGTAGTAAAAAAGTAAGCGGGGTTATTAAAAACATCTGTTTCATAATTAACCTTAAGAAATTGGAAGATGTTAATGCGGACATTAGTTACTAACTGGTTAAAATCTGCATCAGTCATTGGCGTTTTTACAGGTGTGTGCGTATGCGCAATATTCCAACCTTTAGTGTTAAGGAAACTGTTTAATGCATCCCTGTTTGCATGTTCCTTAAACAGGTCATATAATTGAATAAAATTAGCTGTATCTGTAACTGATCTGTAAGATAGTTTTGCCAAATCGAGACGGTCATTTTCTGATGTGATCAACGTAAGTAATTGTTTTATCTGGTTTGTACTAAAATAATTATTGGGATTATTAAATGCCTCACTTTCAGCTTCCCCTTTAAGTGCCTGCGACCATTTATTACGAACCGTTTGCAATAACTGGTTAAATTTATAATCTGCCATAGGAGTAATGATCACACCACCATTGCTATTTATGTTCCATCCTTTGGAGATTAAGAAATTGTTTAGATCAGTTTTACTTGACTGGCTTGTAAATAAATTATATAGCTGTGTAAAATTTGCAGTATCTGTTATTGCCCTGTAAGAAAGTTTTGCAAGATCAAGCCGGTCATATTCTGAAGTAATTAAGATTAATAACTGCCGTACCTGGTTTGTATTAAAATAATTATTTGGATTATTAAATGCCTCGCTTTCAGTTTCTCCTTTAAGCGCCTGGCTCCATTTACTTCTTACAGTTTGCAACAATTGGTTAAACTTATTATCAGCCATGGAATTTTTAATTACATTTTCTCCTTCATTAATGCTCCAGCCTTTTGAGCGGAGAAAATTATTAAGCTCATCTTTACTGGTCTGCATTTTAAACAGATCGTACACCTGTGTAAAATTAGCAGTATCGGTAACTGAGCGGTAAGAGAGCTTTGCAAGGTCAACCCTGCCATTTTCTGAAGTGATCTGACTTAATAATTGTTTAATTTGAATAGTGCTGAAATAATTATTGGGATTATTAAAAGCTTCGTTTACGGTTTCTCCTTTAAGCGCCTGGCTCCATTTGCTTCTTACGGTTTGCTGTAAGCGATTGTATTCATAATTAGACATGGGTGTTTTTACCTCGCTTACCTGATCATTGCCGTTTGATTTTTCACTAAACAGTACTCTTCCGTTCACATTAATTGCAATATCCATATCATAACCTTCTCTCACCTCAAAAGGTTTTGAATACACAAATATATTTTTTACAGGGCGGTTATTATATGCCGGGTTATTATTTCTTAACCGGTAAACCTTAATAGTATGTTTACCAGTTGCCACATTACTTATGCTAACAGCATTCTGATTCGCATTGCTGCTATAATCTCTATTGGAAAAATAACTTGTTCCATCAACAATTACCTGGTAATTTTTGGTGTTATTATTTATTCCTCTAAAAATTATATTTACTGTTTGTGTGGATTGTGCAAAAGCTGAAACAGCCAAAAAAAAGAATAAAATTGTATAGATACTTTTCATAACTCAAACATTTATGTAACTACTATACATAAATGATGCCTAAAGAAAATTTTTGAAGACTATATTAACAATCTTTGATTGGGATTACATACTAAAAAAAGATGACATCCGAAATCTGATGGGGGGTAATTGTAAACTTCCTGCATGGCTGCTTTTCAAAAACAATTCAAGCCATCAAAAATTCTACTGATCGGTAAAAGCGGACTGGAATGGCAGGAGTTCTTAGAAATAAATTCTGCCACTTTATTTTAAAAAATAATAATTTGAATTTTAGTTTTTAACATCTTTGTAATGGCTCTTTCAGTACTTTTCACCCATGAGTAATCAGGTGAGTACCTAAAATATAATCTTAGCGTTTCTGTTGAAAGGCAATTATATGTGGTTAAAATGGTTTCTTTTTGCCGTCCCGACTTAAAAATTAAATGCTTTATTTTAAGGCATTTTTTATTTTTATTAAACAAGTGAATTTTATACCCAATTAAAAGGATAAATATTTATTTTATTCTATGAAAAAACAGTTTGTTTTTTTTAGGCTATTTGAAATATTTGTGGGATATTTATTTTTTAATAATTATTAAAATTCTAACTGCGAATTAATGTATTTTTCTCTCATTAATATTCAAAAAAAACAATAAACTAACGTTATGAAGAAAGTTCTCCTTTATGCATCATCAATTTTTATTTTGATAGTAATTCTGAACAGTTGTAAACAACATACAAATTTTTTAAATACAAAATTTTCAACCCAAATAACTTCTCAAAAAATTAATAGCCCCAACAACCTTGGCAAAAAAAGACAAATTCAAATAGCAAATATTTTAAATCAACCTTCTAAAAATAAAGGAACTGTTTTTACACCTAAAGTTGCATCAGAAAATGAAGAAAATGAAATGTATGATGGTGCTGCTGAAGCGCAAAAATTTGAAATAGAAAAAACAAAAGATCCTAATTTAGGATATGTACCAAAAGAAAGATTACTTTCTGCAATAGAATATACCAGCCAAATTAAACAAAAAGATGCAGCATTGCGTACCACTGCATTATCCTGGGCAGAAAGAGGACCTAATAGTGATCTGAACGGACCTTACGGAAATTCACGACCACCTGGTACCATTACATCCGGAAGAATGAGAGCAATTTGGGTAGATAACTCAGATGCTTCCGGCAATACGGTTTGGATTGGTGGCATAGATGGAGGTATTTGGAAAACTACAAATTTTAATTCTAACCCTGCGAATTGGGCGCCTGTAAGCGATTTTTTTTCAAACCTTTCCGTATCAAGTATTTGTCAAGATCCGACAGATCCTAATGTTATGTATTTTGGAACAGGGGAAAAAGCTTTTAATGCAGATGCTGTACGTGGAGGAGGTGTATGGAGGAGCACAGATCATGGTGCATCTTTTACTCCGCTTAATAATACTACATCATTTTATAACGTTTCTAAAATTTTATGTGATGCGGCAGGCAATGTTTATTGTGCTACAATTGGCTCTGGATCTGGTTTACAGCGATCTAATGATAAAGGGTCCAACTGGACTAATATTTCAATTACGGGAGTAAGTTCCAGATATCCGGATTTTGAGATTAGCTCTACAGGAAGGATGCATGTTTGCACAGGATATTATAATTCTACAGGAACGGGATTATCAGTTTACCGCTATACAGATAATCCAGCAACCGTAACAAACTCTACATGGACAGCACCTACGAATCCATTTCCTATTAGTTCATATAACACTGAATTAGTTTGCAACGGAAATATATTATATGCATTAGTTTCAAATTCAAGTTTCATAGTTCCTACTATTTATAAATCAATTGACGGAGGAGATAACTGGGCTGGTACAGGCGCTGTATTACCATCCACAGGAAATGGTGCATTTTCCAATGGACAAGCATGGTATTGTCTTGCAGCAGATGTAGACCCCACGGATGCCAAAACCCTTGTAATAGGAAGTCTTAATTGCTATAAAAGCGTAGATAGTGGTGCAACATTTTCAAAAATTTCTGATTGGGTAGGCACTGCAGTTCAATATGTTCATGCCGATCAACAAACAATCAAATATCTTTCTGGCAATAGAATTTTAGTAGGTTGTGATGGGGGAATACATTACTCATCAAATGGTGGTACTAATTTTTCTGACAGAAATACTAATTTAAGAATTAAACAATTTTATTCCGTTGCAATTCATCCTACATCTACAAATTATTTTCTTGCAGGTGCACAGGATAATGGTGTTCATCAATTTAATAATGGAGGTTTAAGCAATACAGTGGAAGTTACCGGTGGGGATGGCGCATTTGTAGCAATAGACCAGGATCAACCGCAGTATCAGTTTGGCTCTTATGTATTTAATCAATATAGAAGAAGTACGGATGGAGGGGCTTCGTGGGCTGGAATAAATTATTCAGGTACTAGTGGTAGGTTTATTAATCCCTGGGATTATGACAATAATAATAATAAATTATATGCAGCTGGTGATGCCGCTACTTATTTACGATGGGAAAATCCTCAAACCGGATCAACATTTACATCGGTTGCAGCTCCCCTTTTGAGTGGTATTGCCAGTGCTGTAAAGGTTTCTCCGTTTACTGCTAATCTCCTTTATTTAGGATCAGGTTCAGGTAGTTTATTGAAAGTAAGTGCAGCCAATACATCATCTCCGGAGTTTACTGATATAAAAAGTTCATTTATGCCAGCTGGATATGTATCCTGCATTAATACAGGTTCAAATGACCAGAATCTTATTATGTGTTTTTCAAATTATGGAGTAACAAGGGTTTGGGTATCCAATAACGGTGGAACATCATGGACAGGAATTGATGGTAACTTACCCGATATGCCTGTAAGATGGGCTATGTTCTATCCGGGCGATAATGCAAAAGCTATTATTGCTACAGAAACCGGGGTATGGGAAACTACAAATATTAATGGGACATCAACTGTATGGACAGCAAATGCTTCTTTTCCAAATGTTAGAACAGATATGCTTAAATA
>JALYYX010000027.1 GCA_030946075.1 Bacteroidota bacterium
AGGTTTGGTGCAGGCATTACCGGCATTCCATTTACCGATCCAATACGTTTAAAAAATATTTGTGGTATAGATAATCATTTTCAGCAAAAGCAGGAATTATCATCCTTGTTTGTTTATGATATTATCCATGCCTTTGGCGGCGCAGAAAAGTTCTACAAACATTTTTATGTTACCGCTGTTAGTCCGCTTGGCTTTACAAGGCATGGAAAAAATTTAAATTATTATGATGATAAACATCTTCAAAATAATATTAAAGATTTTGTGATTGATAGCATGAAAAAGCAACTAAAATTTGGGATAAATACCGATGTAGCTTTTTGTTTAGGAGATGGAAAAAATTATAAATATTTAACTAAGCTTAATGATGAACAAAAATTCTTTGATAAAATAATTCCTCTTTCTCACCCAAGATTTATCATGCAATACAAATTAAAAAAGAAAGATGAATACATACAATCTTATCTGGATAAATTAAAAGAGTTATGATACCAACATTGATATATTGTTACGATGCATACTGTGGATGGTGCTATGGATTTAGTGAGGTAATGAAAAAAATAAATTCAGAATATAAAAATAAGCTGGAGATAGAAGTGCTTTCAGGAGGAATGATATTGCCGGAAGAGCCAGTACACATTGATGCTACAGCGGGTTATATAAGCAAAGCATATAAAAATGTAGAAGAACTAACAGGAATAAAATTTGGAGAAGAGTATTTGTGGCATATCAATCATTCTGACATAAGTGACTGGTATCCTAATTCAGAAAAACCGGCTATCGCACTTTGTATTTTTAAAGAATATTTTCCCGATCAGCAGGTGAGTTTTGCAGCCGATCTTCAATATGCATTACACTATGAAGGCCGTGACCTTACTGATGATGAGGCATATCGCAACATTCTTGAAAAATATAATTTGGATGCACAAGAGTTTTATGGAATGCTTCATGAAGAAGAGTACAAAGAGAAAGCCCACTACGAATTTGCTTTGTGCAAACAATTACAAGTAACCGGTTTTCCCGCTGTACTGCTTCAACAAAATGAAAGCAAATTTCATTTACTGGCAAGAGGATATACCGATTACGAAACACTACACAACCGTTTGCAAAATGTTCTTAAGGAAACGGGTAACCCCTAAAAAAATAACATTGTAATAAGATAAAGCAGTAGAGTTAGTTATATAGACCATCAAAAAAGCCCCACAATGCGAGGCTTTAAAATAGTATAAAGAGCTTATGTTTATTGGCCTGGAGGTCTTTGTCCACCACGGTTTCGCATACGGGCTTCCATTTCTTTAAGCTTGATGTATTGATCTTCTTTTAAAATTATTTTAAGCTTTGCATCTCTGTCGCCATTAAGTTTATCCATGTCAGCTTGTGCAGGTCTTGTACCGGGTTCCAAACCTTCCCTTAACTTGTCCTGAGCTTTATAAAAATCCAGGTAAACAGTACTAACATCCGTTTGCTGTGCTTTGCTTAAACTAATACTGTCAACAAGCCTGTCTACAATTCCTTTAGTTCTTTCTTCAGGCGTTCTGCGCTGCCCCGGCTGTGCATAGGTGTTTAAAATAACCATGAACATTAAAATTGATAATAAAGTAAGTTTAACTTTCATTTCTTGAGTTTTTTAATTGAAGTTATTAATGTAAATATAAGACGCTTAAACGTTACGAAACCTTCGTTTAACAATCATTTATCTCTTTTCAGTATTTCCCGGTTTTCTAAATCTTCCTCCTGTCATTCGTTCCACAACAGTTTTAAATTGTGAATCGAATTTGGGTAATTCTTCAGGAGTACATAAACTTCTTATTGTTTTTAGATATTTAAACATTTGCATGTCAAGAGATATTTGTTTTTCACCAATTACAGTTGCAGCATTGGTTATAGCCGAATCAGAAATATTGTCTCTATACAATAAATTATAAAAGCTATCCTTTGCGGATCTTATTTCTTCAAAAAAAGGCTTTATTTTTTGCATGTGGGCATCTTTCAACTTTTGATATTGATCCATTTGTTGTTTATTAAAACCAATATCATTTTGTAAGAAAGTGAGGATACCTTTTTTGTCATTTCTAAAATGCCCTCTTCTGTCTCCGCTTAAAAAAATAAAAAAAATAAGAATTGCAATATTGGACACCAATAAAAAAATAATTATTAAAATAAGTGATCTGTTCTTTTTTACAGGTTCCATTAAGGTTTTATATTTTCATAATCATAAAAATTGGTAGCTACCTGTGTATACTCTTCTGTAACAGTTACATCAGATTGGTCTGTTGTTGCAGAAGTGTTAAGATGTGAATATGCTGCCATTGCATTTATTAAAATAATTAAACAAATGCCTGCAAATGCAATGGAGGGATGAGTTATAAAACTTCCAAATTTCTCCCAGGTAGTTTGGGCCCGGGTGGAAAGGTTTGCCATAAGGCGTGTATAAAAAAATGGAGTTGGCGTTGCCCGTTGTATATTATCAAGGCTACTGAGTGCTTTTTCAGCCTTATTGTGTATATGTAATTTATTATCCATTTTATTATTACTATTTTAGACGATGATTTATATAAAAACCTTTTGTATTTTATTTATTTTGTTTATAATACTCTTCTAAGCTTTTTTTAAGATTCGTTTTAGCCCGGTGCAAGAGTGAATCTACTGCCGATTCGCTTGTATTCATCACTTCACTAATTTCCCTGTAACTTAATCCTTCTACTTTATTTAATACAAATGCTGTGTTTTGATTTTGTGGTAAGGCAGCAATTGCCCTGAACAATATAGCAGCATTTTCTTTATTTTCCAAAGCAACTCCGGGATGAAAAAAATCAGGAGGATCAATTATTAATTCATCATTCTTTCCAAACAGGCTTTGGATAAAAGCAAAACGTTTTTTTCTTTTTTTTCTTCTTAAATGGTCTAAGGATTTTGAAACGGCGATTTTATATATCCAGGTAGAAATTTTTGACTCGCCCTTAAAAGTATTGAGTGATTGATAAACCTGTATAAACACTTCCTGTGAAACATCTTCAGCATCTTCAGTATTTTGAAGAAGGCCAAGAACGGTATTGTAAACCATATCCTGCCATGTTTCAACAATACTTTTAAAATCATCTTCCATCATTGAAACCGTTTACGGGTTTTAATTTTTTGCAATTCTCTTTCAATGATAAGCCTCGCAATTAATGATGAAGAATCTTCATCCGCATTTTCCTTTAATATTTTTTTCAATCTTTTTTCATCAACATCCACTTTGTATAAAACATTTATAAGTTTGGGGAAATCATTTTGAATAAGATCATTAATAAACATAGAAAGCTTTTGATGCATATTTTCGAAAGAAGTATTTTCCGGGAATATTGTATTCAATTGTTTTTCTAAAATTATCCGCAGTTCATCATTCATAATAAAACCTTTAAAATTTTCCCATCACTCCTAAGCCAAATAAAGCAAAATCATATTTAACGGGATCATTTTTATCTAAAGTACGAAGGTTATCGGTTAATTCCAGTGCTGCCTTCCAATCTGTTATATTTCGGTTTAATAAATTAAAATGCTTTGCAACCCTTGCTACATGTACATCTACAGGGCATATTAATTCTGAAGGAGATATTTTTTTCCAAATTCCAAAATCAACTCCTTTATCATCTTTGCGTATCATCCATCTCAAAAACATGTTTAGCCTTTTGCAGGTAGAATTTTTTAGAGGCGATGCAATGTGTTTATAAGTCCGTACAGGTGCATCGTACAGTGAAAAAAAATAATTGCAGAAATAATTCAATGCATCTTCAACAATACTATTTGGTTGCCCGGATAATTTGTAATTAAAAAATGCGGATTCCAAAGATTTATTTTTTGTATAGTGATGTTTTAAAAATTTAAGAAAATATAAAAGATCGGTAGTATTAAAAGTCCGGTGTTTAAATTCAATAAAATTTTTAAGATCATCTTCTTTGTGCTGAGTAATAAATTGATGGGGAGCATAGTCCATCAGCTGCATTAGCTCTTTGCTTTTATTTATTATGGTTTTACGGTTTCCCCATGCGAAAATTGCGGCAAAAAAACCCGCAATTTCTATATCCTGTTTTTTAGAGAAAAGATGAGGGATACAAATGGGATCACTTTGAATAAAAGAAGGCTGGTTATATTCTTCAACCTTACTGTTAAGAAATAATTTTAAAGAGGCTTTATCAGAAAGCTTCATGCTATACTGTTACTGCTTTTCTTTCTGAATCTTTTTTGGAAGAATGCTTTTCATCTTTACCAATTGCATTATCAAGGTCTTCAATAAGGTCTTCTGCATCCTCAATACCAACGCTTAGCCTGATGAGAGAATCAACAAGACCATTTTTTATTCTGTCTTCTCTTGGTATGCTTGCATGCGTCATACTTGCAGGGTGGCCTATTAAACTTTCAACACCGCCGAGGCTTTCGGCAAGAGAGAATAATTTTGTTGATGACAAAACTTTTTTAGCAGCTTCCATACTATCATCCTTTAAAGTAAAGCTCATCATCCCTCCAAAACCTCTCATTTGTTTTTTAGCGATTTCATAATTTGGATGATCCTGAAAACCGCACCAATAAACCTTTTCAATTTTTGAATTGTTGCGCAGCCATTTAGCAATTTTTTCTCCGTTCTCACAGTGCCTCTGCATGCGGATGTGTAAGGTTTTTAAGCCTCTTAAAATTAAAAAACAATCCTGCGGACCGGGGACTGCACCACAACTATTTTGTATAAACTGTAATTTTTCATTCAGTGCAGTGTCATTCATAATTAAACAGCCATGAACAACATCACTATGCCCGCCCAAATATTTTGTTGCAGAATGTAAAACAATATCGGCACCAAGGTCTAATGGGGTTTGGAGATAAGGGGAAGCAAAAGTATTATCAACACAGAGAATAATATTATGCTGCTTTACAATTGCAGAAACGGCAGCAATGTCAGTAATATTCATCATGGGGTTGGTAGGTGTTTCTGTCCAGATGAGTTTTGTATTTTCATTAATATATTGTTTGATATTGTTCGCATTCCGCATATCAACAAAATGAAACTTCAATCCATATTTTTCAAAGATCTTTGTGAATAAGCGATACGTACCCCCATACATATCGTTGGCAGCTATTACTTCATCACCCGGATTTAAAAGTTTTATAACAGCATCCGTTGCCGCCATGCCGCTGCTGAAACACAAGCCAAATTTTCCATTTTCGATTGCTGCCAAAGCCTTTTGCAAAGCGGTTCTTGTAGGGTTTTGTGTTCGTGCATATTCATAGCCTTTATTATTTCCGGGTGCCTGCTGAACGTAAGTAGAGGTTTGATATATTGGCGTCATTATCGCCCCGGTAGAAGGGTCCGGCTCAATACCTGCATGAATTAATTTTGTGGCAAGTTTCATAATTATAAATTTTTAAATTCAATTGGCAGTACCGCTTTTACATCATCCCAATACATTTGCATATTGGCGCCGGTGTTTGATTTTTCAAAAATAATTGTAAGCGCTTCGGTTGTTTCGGTTTTAGTTACAGGTACATCCATACGAACAATATCTTTTAATTGATCGTATTTGAATGCGCCCCAAATATCAGTATCCCGGTTTATTATCAATGTCCATCTATCAGCATAAGGAATACAATACAATGTATACCGGCCTTTTTTAATTTTGGTTTTATTAATTTTTACATCTTTAAAAAATTCAATTTCGGTAGCTTCGTTTGCTCCCAGGCGCCATACATCTCCATATTTTTGTAATTCTCCAAAAACCTTACGGCCATTAAGTTGTGGCCTGCTATAAATAAGCCGCATTACCAATGGCTCTGATAATTTATTTTCAATTTTTAACAGGGGATAATTAGCAGGGTAATAGCTCATATCCATTGGTGATTTATCCAGTGGAGGCAATTTTGAAAAACTCATTTGAGCAGAGGTCTGCAGGGTTAATCCTGTAAGAATAAGGATGACGATTCTTTTCATACGGCAGGTTTTTTATTTACAAATATAGATTGAATCAGCTAAGTAAAAGGTTGGATAAGTAATCCAAAGAAAACTTTTTAACATCGGGAAAGAAGGTTTTGTAGCATTCTTGTAAACTTTTATAATTCTCATTGAATATCATTACTGCTGAGAAAGATTCACTCATATATTTTGCTCTATGCACCAAACCGCCAAAACTTTTTTGTACCCCGATGTTATATTGATAATTAAACAACCAATTGTATTGCTTCATTTGAGGAAAAAAATTTTGAAAAGGTAAAGGGAGAAAAGAAAAATTTTCTTCCAGCATTTGATATACCTCCTTGCTAAATTTTTCCAAAGCAAAAGAATTTGGAAATTCATTTTTATCCAGCGATAAAAAATGATCGTAAACCACATCTACAAAAGCGCCGGAATACAAACGATATTCAGGACGAAAAAATTCTTTTGCCATTTTTGTTGCATAATGGCTATCAGTAAATTCATCAATTGCCCTGTGAAGGGCAATACCTTTCTGCATGTGTGCAGGGTAATTAAACTTTGTTCTTCCTTTTACAAAATCGCTGATTAAATTGCCAACCAATATTTGTGGCCGGTTAAAAGAAAGGTAAGCATGAGCAAGATAATTCATAAGAAAACAGATGATAGTTACAATAGCATAATTTTTTAATTTGGTTACAAACTTGCAACCATTTATTCAATTTATTATCTCATAATTTTATAGAATGGAAAAAAGAAAATTAGGCAATTCAGAAATAAAAGTGTTGCCGCTTGCTTTTGGGGGGAATGTTTTTGGATGGACGATTGATGAACAGACATCTTTTAAATTGCTGGATGCATTTGTTGCTGCAGGCTTTAATTTAATTGACACTGCAGATAGTTATTCAAGATGGGCAGCCGGAAATAAAGGTGGTGAATCGGAAACTATTATTGGTAATTGGATAAAGCAACGGGCCAATCGTGATAAAGTAATTATTGCCACTAAGGTTGGTAGTGATATGGGTGAAGGGAAAAATCTTAAAAAAGATTACATTCTTAAATCAATTGAAGGTTCTTTAAAGCGTTTACAAACTGACTATATTGATCTGTATCAATCACACTTTGATGATGTTTCAACTTCTGTTGAAGAAACAACGGATGCTTATGCTGAATTAATAAAACAGGGTAAAGTAAGAATTATCGGTGCTTCAAATTTATCAATTGAAAGATTAAAACAATCTGTGGAATACAGCAAGCAAAAAAATATTCCACGTTATGAAACGCTGCAACCATTATATAATTTATATGACCGTGAAGTTTTTGAAAAAGATTTCCAACAATATTGCATTGAAAAAAATATAAGTGTTATAAATTATTATTCTTTGGCAAGCGGTTTTCTCACAGGAAAATATCGCTCAGATAATGATCTTTCTAAAAGCGCAAGAGGAGGAGGAAATAAAAAATATATGAATGAGCGTGGGTTTAAAATTTTACAGGCACTTGATGAAGTATCAGAGCGTTATACTACAAAGCCTGCTACAGTTTCACTGGCGTGGTTGTTGGCTCAACCAACAATTGCAGCACCAATAGCAAGTGCAACAAATACAGAACAGTTAAATGATCTTATTGCTTCAGTAAATCTGCAACTTGATAACGAGGCAATAAGCTTATTGAATAAAGCAAGTGAATACCCTAAATAAAAAGATACTATTCTTTTTTGGCAAAAATATATGCCCACCATATTAATACAATTTGTAAAGGCAATCGCACTATTGTTATCCATAAGTCAGGCCGTCTCTCATTCCAATAATTCAGCATCATATTAATATTTGCAGGAAAAATTGCAATGAGTAAAATAATTATTCCCCATGCTGCTATCCTGCGTGATGAAACCGGGGTGAGTAAAATGCCTAACAAAGTTTCCATTACACCCGAAGCATAAATTAATTGCATATGCCATGGAATATAGGGTGGCATTATCTTTTTATAAAACAGAGGATGTATAAAGTGATTAGTGCCTGCAATTATATAAAACAGGCTCATAGCAAAGAGCGATATTTTTTTAAGTGTATAGGATCGCCCTTTCAAAATAATTTTGTGTTATAAATAAAATTGTTGAACACTAATTATGCCAGAGAGATTATTAATCATACATCAAAGCGCAACAGTAGTAATAACATTGTAAATTTGCCAACTATTTTTTGGAGACTTGTCCGAGTGGTTGAAGGAGCACGCCTGGAAAGTGTGTATACGGGAAACTGTATCGAGGGTTCGAATCCCTCAGTCTCCGCAAGGAAATTATTTAAGATAATAATTGTCAAAATGCTGGAAAACCTGAAAAAAGAGCCACCAGTTTAATTAGTGGCTTTAAGCAAATAACATTCATTTTTTTGTGTCACATCTTTTTATCCATTTTCATCTTATCCATTTTCATTTTACTCATCTTTCCATTCATCATCATCATGTCGCCATCTTTCATCATCATAGATTTACCATTTTTCATTTTTACAGTGCCATCCATCATTACCATTGTTCCGTTGCTTAAGGTCATGTCCTTGTCCATCTCCATGGTTTTACCACTTTTCATCATCATCATTTTACCGTCTTTCATCATCATACCATCATGCATCATTCCCATTTTGTGATTCATTCTTTTATGATGCATCTTGTTCTGCGCAAATACTCCTGCACTTAAAAAAAATGCAAAAGCCAAAATCAGTATTTTTTTCATAATTAAAAATTTGTGGCTTTCCAACAGCTAAGCTGAATGAATGGCCTGTTAAAAAAATTGGTTCTAAGCTAGCTTTATATAAATAGAAATTTATTAATGTTTGTTTTGGCACTTTAATTCTATATACGTTTTCCGGTAAAAACTATATCCGTTTGTGCCGCACCTGTTATTTTAAAGTCTTTTTTATGCTGGATAAATGCAATAATTTTAAAAGAAATCTCACGCAAGTCTAACGGAATATCAAAATCCATGCTTCCTGAATTAGCTGCTTCAATAGTTTTAAATTCCCGTACAATGTTTACATGATGAAGTTTTCTTCCGCCGTTTTCACCCCGTTTAACATCCGTAATTGCTTCCGGTTGTATGAAGGCAATATTAAGAAGTTCACCATTGCTGTTTGCATTATTATAAGCAAGATGGATAGTTGTACTATTTGTTTTAACTGCTTCGATTGTAAGTGTGGACGGCTGCTTTTTATTTAAAGATGATCGGAGCCGATCTTCATCTGATCCCACAAACTCTTCTATGCCATTTACTACTATTTGAGGGGTATAAACACCATTTAATGCAAGATGACTTGCATACAATTGCTGCCTTTCAGAAAAAGCGGCGTTGCTGAAAACATCTTTCCAGCCAAGGCGGTTCCAATAATCAACATGAAAGCTTAATATGTAAACATCCTTTTTATTTTCATTAAGTATCCTGCTTACAAGTGCATCAGCAGAAGGACAACTGGAGCACCCTTCTGATGTAAATAATTCAATAACTGTAAATCCTTTACCATCTTCCCGCTTATTTTTTTCTGTTATTTTTTTTGAATCAAAACTAAAGCAGGACATCAGTAATAATAGAACCATCATAATAAACAAAACTTCTTTTTTATTTTTTTTCATTGCAACTCAATATAACTTATTATTCTTTTAGTAAAAATTTTATCTTGGCTGAGAAACAACAGCGTTTTTTATTATTAGTCCACCCTTTTTTTGTTCCCCAATGGCGTGGTTACCTTCTTATAGGCGTATTTCATAATTTAGGCTTAGTTTATACTGTTTTATTGTTTAAATTACCGGGCCTCAGGAGGTACAAAAATTATAGGGCAGTTAACAATTATACCTGCTGCATTCAATCCGCCTAGTGATGCATTACGTGGACCGGTTGGTGCACCGGCTTTTACAAAACCATCGGCATACAATTCAATAATATTTACAGGAGCAATAATTTCACGCTTATCAGTTTTGACTATTGTTCTTGCGCCAGAAGCAATCGCTACATCAGTCCACATAACCGGGTGCACATCCCATAAAGGGCTATAAGCTGCTGCATCACAAAAAGCTCCGGGATCATCTGCATCTTCACATCCTGCCTGCTCCTGAAAAATATTTAATGGATCACCTTCCCCTGCAACTGCAGAGCGAAGCCCTTGGCGGAGAGGATTATTTTTACCCATCGGTCCGTTTATTACAGGTATCAAAGCTTCACGTGCTGAGCGAAAAGATTTATCATCCCCCGGATTAGGCGCAGCATTCATATTGGGGGTAAAGGTGCCACCTTCCAAAGCGGCAAGCGGTTTATCCGATGTTTCGGTGCTGGAATATAAAATTGGAAAGCCTTCGTAAAATCCTCTTACAAGTTTCATCTTAACGGTCATATTTACCTTATCCATGCTAATCACTTTTTCGTGAACCCCAGTACTATTAGCAATATGAGAGGCATTGTAAACAATTTTTCCATCAAAAGTTACAAGAGGGCTATAAATTGCATCGGCTTCAGAACTGGGCTGGGTTGAAGGATCTAAAGGGAACCCTAAAGGTCCGGGTACTAATTTTTTAGTTAAGCCAAATTTTACATTCCCCGAAAACTTAAGTATGGGAAAATTATTCGGGTTTCCGCTGCCATTTACAACAGTTGCATTTTGAACAGCTATGGTACCCATGGCATGCACGAGTTTTGGAGTCCAGTTTAAACCGAGCTCTATAGATTTATCTACGTTGTTAGATTCTGTAATAATGTAGAAAACATCGCCGCCACTTGCATCTTGCCCCCTGTATAGTGGAAGTACTGCTGTGGCATTTACAGTATCAATCTGTTTGGCGCTTGCGAGGTTATTTGGCAGGGTTCGTATTTTTTTATTTGCTACTACATCTGAAGTTTTTTTACATGAAAATAAAAATGCAGAAGCGAATATTATTATTAGTATTTTTTTCATCTTTTTCTGTTTTTGTAATTAAAAAAATTACATACCAATAGTGTTTACATCAGAATCAGGCGCATTCATATTACTGCTGAACATAAGTTTTTTCATATACTCAGGTTTGTTACCACTCATGGCTTGCTTAATCATTTCACCATAAGCATTTCTTGCCTCTGCTACATTTTTTTTACCTGTAATAATATCGTATGCAAGATTTAATGCTAATAAATTATTTTCTTCTTTATCACAACGGGCTGATAAAAAGCCCTGTGTTCTGTCAATGTTTATACTGCCATCAAATTCATCAAGCATCCTGGCTTTATCAATGGGCACTTTGTAATAAACAATTTGCTCCATGCAATCCATGTGTGTTTTAGGAAAGTCATGTTTATTTTCTTCTTTAGATACAATTGTTTTTTTCCACATACCATTGTTATTCCATATCATCATAGTTGGTGTTACTTCATTTGGCTTACCATATTTATCCATCATTTCTTTTATTGCCATTTGGGAAGACATAGGCCAACTTTTTATTTCCGCCATGTCCATTTTCATTTTTACTTTATCATCCTTCATTTTCATTTTGGTATTCTTCATTTTGTTAGAAGACATATCATCATTTTGTGCTTTTGTAAAATTTGAGATGCACATAAGGCCAAGTATTGCAACTGTTGCAATAGCAAGGTGTTTAAGATTTTTTTTCATTGTACTTTATTTAGTTGTTATATTTTTTAGTGAATAAATTATATCGAGAGTTTGGCAACAAACAGCACACCACCCTGCGAAAAAGTTATCACAGAAGCATAACATTTTAATTCTATAAAAAAAGCAGGCCGGTAATTTAAAGGGTTTGCAAAAGAAAAAATGATAGATATTTAAAAAAGTTGTATCGGTAGAAAACCATTCATCACAGAAGTATATCGTTTCTGTTCTTTAAAAAAATTGAGTCTTTTTTACAAAAGAAATTATGAAATTGTTGTGGAAGAAATTTCCCCCGTTGAGGGGAATTTGGGAATAAAAATGATTTATGTATTTTCTTTTCTATTAAATATATCAATGGCGAAAGAAAAAATATTGTTATCATTATTCCTGGTAACATGCAATGAAGAATTATGCAGGTAAAGTATTTTTTTTACAATCAATAGCCCCAGCCCTGTACCGGGTTTATTAGTTTGTTGTCCGTTTATATTTTCTGTATTGTTTATCCATTGTATCAAATCTTCCTGTAATGGTGTTCCATTGTTTTCAATTTTAAAACCAAGCCTGTCATTCATCACATCCATTGCAACTAATATGTTTTTGTCTTCAGCAGTATTTTTAATGGCATTATCCACAAGGTTTTGTATAACTCTTTCCATCAATCTTATATCTGCATTTATCCAAACATGGTACTGGCATTGTGTGCATTTTAAATTCACTTTTTTGTTTGTAGCATTCAATTGAAAAGTATTAACTGTTTCCTGTACTATTTCTGAGAGAACAAAAGGCTCTTTACTTGCTTTAAATTCTGCAGATTCCATTTTAGATATCTCAAATAAATTGCTAACCATGTGTTCTACCTGCAATAACTTTTTCTGTATCATCTCAACATAATTATCAAATTCATTTCTTGTTATATCATCTTTCTTTATCAAAATAGTTTCCGCGTATCCTTTTGCTATCGCTAAGGGTGTTCTCAAATCATGTGAAATATTTGCAATAAAATCTTTTCTTTCGATTTCTGATTTTGTTAACTGGTTTATATTGTAGGTAAGCAGGTCTGCCATTTTATTAAAGGCATTGGAAACAGGTGAAAGCTCATCATTATCCTTAGTTTTAAACCGGGCATTATAGTCTCCATTTTCAAATTTGCCCAGAACGGTTACCATATTATTAAAGCTATTTTTAATCCTTTGTATATATAGCAGGGAAACAATTATTGATAATATTATTATGACAATTATAGCTTTGATGGCAAGATTACTAATGTGGCTGCCAAACAGGATATCACTTACATTTCTATATTCATTACTGCCCAGGATTACATAGATGTACCCGAGCTTTTTTCTTTTATTTGAAACTTCTGCAGCAGAAAATATTTTGTTATGAGAAGGATCTCTAGGGTCTGGTGCAGTAATATAATCCTGTCCTTTTGAAGCCAGGTATTTATCAATATTTTTTAAAGAAACTTTCCATGCCAGGATATCTTTTTTAGGTCCATAAAAGTCCAGAACATTGCCTGCAGTATCTAAAAAATAAACTTCGGCGCTGGGGCTGATGATCATTGCATTTTTAAATACCGAATCTGCTCTGCTTTTATTTATGCCATTGTTATCGTAAGGTGAAGCAAACTTTGCAATATGTGCAGCCACATCCTTATTTAAAAGCTGTGTACTGGCAAGGTGGTAATGTGTAGTGGCATAATAAGTTAATGCCATAAATAATACGCCTAGAATGGTAATTAAAGCGAATACTAAAATACTGATTCGCCTGAATATGCTGAAGCTCTTTGTTTTCATTCTGAAAATCTATAACCCGTACCCCATGAGGTGAGAATATACTCGGGATGATTCAAATTTTTTTCTATTTTAATTCGCAGCCTGTTTATGTGTGCTGTAATAGTATGTTCGTACCCTGCAAATGCCAGACCCCATATTTTTTGCAGTAATTCTTCCCGGGTAAATGATTTGCCGGGGTTACTTGCCAGCAACAATAAAATATCGAATTCTTTTGGTGTAAGATCAAGCCGTTCATTTTTTAAAGAGGCTTTTCTTTTGTCTTTATCAATGTGCAGATCTTTAAAAATTATTTCTTTTGATATTTCTTCCGTGGCAGTTGTATGGTTATCACTCCGGCGCAGCAAAGCTTTTACACGGGCCATTAATTCCAGTATGCCAAAGGGTTTGGTAACGTAATCATCTGCACCTAATTCTAAAGCAAGTACTTTATCACTTTCTTCTGCCCGGCAGGTAAGCATCATTAAAGGCGTAATTTCATTTTCCTTTCTTATTCTTTTGCAAATCTCTAATCCGTTTATTCCCGGTATGTTTATATCCAGAATAATAAGATCAAAATCTTCCCGGGCTATTTTTTCAATAGCAAGCCGTCCATTATCTGCAGTGGTCAGGTTATACAAATTATCATTAAAATGCAGATTAAGTAATTCGGTAATTTCCGGATCATCCTCAACCAATAAAATTTTTTTCATGCAGATTGAATGTAAGGAATAATATCTGAGAATATTTAGTCCTTATTTTGGTTTAATACTTTAGATAAAATAAAAATACCCATTTTAAATAAAACGGGCAAGAATGTATTAGACGTGAAGTATTGCAATCTGTAAACTGAAGAGTGAATTACGAAGGCTCTAAAACTTTTTCCATCTGCATACTGCGTGAGCCTTTGATGAGTATTTGCGAATTTTCGGGTTGCTGATTCTTCAGCCAATCACTGGCTTCTGTTGCATTTTGAAAATGCAGGTATGAATGCTTTGTTTTTTTAAAATTGTCTCCAACAAGAATTACTTTCTTCCATTTATATTTATCTATCAGTTTAATAAGAGCCTCATGTTCCTTTTCACTATCATCCCCCAGTTCCATCATGGCGCCGAGCATTAAAATTTTATTTGCTCCCGCCATGTTTGCAAAATTTTCAATAGCGGCTTTCATGCTTGCAGGGTTAGCATTGTATGCATCCATGATGATGGTGTTGCCTT
>JALYYX010000043.1 GCA_030946075.1 Bacteroidota bacterium
GATACGCCTCGCAAAGGCGGCTACTTTTATTTGTAGGCCGCCCCACCAAAAAGAACTACCTAGGCAGATTTTTTTGCGTCTTCTAAAAACTTAGCCAAACCAATATCAGTTAAAGGATGTTTTAATAAACCTAAAATAGATTCTAATGGAGATGTTACTACATCGGCGCCGGCTTCTGCGCATTTAATAATATGATTTGGAGAGCGTATAGATGCCGCTAAAATTTCTGATTTATAACCCTGCACCTGGAAGATGTGTACCATCTGTTCTATTAATAACATTCCATCCCAGCCACTGTCATCAATTCTGCCAATAAAGGGTGAAATATAAGCTGCGCCTGCTTTTGCGGCAAGTATCGCCTGCCCTGCAGAAAAAACCAAAGTGCAATTTGTACGAATGCCATTATCAGTAAACCACTTAATTGCTTTTACGCCATCTTTAATCATGGGCACTTTTACAACAATGTTTTTATGGATAGCGGCAAGCCTTTTTCCTTCCTCAATAATTTTATCAAATTCAGTTGCAATAACCTCAGCGCTAATATCACCATTAACCATTTCGCAAATGGTTTTATAATGATTAAAAACGGCCTCCTGTCCTTTCACGCCTTCCTTAGCCATCAAAGAGGGATTGGTTGTAACACCATCAAGAATGCCGAGGTCGTTGGCCTCTTTTATCTGATCAAGATTTGCTGTGTCTATAAAGAATTTCATATTTAGTACCCTGAAAGGATTTATTTTTTATGTGAATAATAATTACAAAAGTAGAGAATTAAAAAACAAAGCTTTTAATAAACAGATTCGCAAACGATACCAGAAAGTTTTCTGTTCATTCATCATTCTCATTGTATATTTGCAGCGGCAAGCCTTATACGGCCAGCTCCTGTTGAACTCCCCCAGGATCGGAAGATAGCAAGGGTAAATGGTTGAGCGGTGCGATGTAAGTAACTTGCCATTTTTTATTTCACAAATTTCTAAAAACTTATTCCCGGCCTATCTGTTCGGGAATTTATAGTTCCAACACCAATAAGCTCATCACTTCTGTCTGCAAAAGATTTATAGTAAACTAAAATGGTGTATACATTTTCGGTCTCAAAATAATTGCCTTCAAGTTCTGAACGATTAGCAAAATTATCTTTATCAACAACTACATAAGTGTAATTATAATATCCCTGTTTTAGCAGGAGCTTTGTTTCATAAACACCTTTTTCAACATTGAATTTCATTTTTAAACTATCTGTAAACGCATAATTTGTCAGCTGCCCGAAAAGGTAAATATCTTTGTTGGGATAAGGTTGATTATTTGGCGGTGAAAAGGTAAAATGAACATTTGCGTAATCGCTTTGCCAGTAAGGGTTTAAGCTTTGCGTTGTTTCTACGGTATACATTCCGTTTAGGTCTCTGAAATACACATATTTTTCAGATGATCTGTCAGCATCAGCTCTTACAAATATATCAGTGGAATTTTTTTTATAATCGGCCCTTTTAACCCTGTCGCTCTGTAAATGAAAATCTCTTATGTCAAGCCATCGCCATTCTTTTCCGGCAGGAAAAACTAAATTTTCTTCGGTGTTATATTCAAGTGTATTGGCTCTTACAAAGGTGGGAGCAATATTTGTTCGTGCATTATCCCAGCGATGATTTTGCAGGATAACAACTTTCACTTGCTGTGCTGCACTAAAAGTATTTAAGCCGTTAATGTTTATATTAAATTCAATCCTTTGGTGAGTGCGAAAAAACTGCGGTGCAAATGGTTGAACAATTTTTGCAGAAATTACAGCTTTGTTATCCACAACAAGCAATCTTTTTGTAAAAACAACTTTAGAGGTATCACCATCCAAAAAAACCTTTACTAAATAATTGCCTGATTTTGTGGGATAAGAATTTCTTTCGGGAAGTATTGCCTGATAATGCGTATATCTTGTAAAAGCAATAGAAGAAAAACGATAATTGTTTATCCGCATTTGTGTAAAGCCTTTTAAATAATCAAACTGGCTAAAGTTTACAGGGTGCCAGTCTTTATCACAAAGCTGGAAAGTATAATAATAATATTTCACATTCGCATCCAGGTCATCAAAATGCAATTCAACCTGGTCATTGCTGTTTAAGTTAATTATCGGCAGCGATAATTGATTACCATAATTATGAAGACGTACAGTTTTTATATTGCTTTTATAAATACTGTCAGCAACCTGAGCTGGTAAGCTGTAATAAAAAATTAAAAAAAGATTTATTAAAAGATATTGCAGAAAGCGTTTATCAAACATCTAAATGATTTAAAAAAATTAGTTTTACAAGATACCAAAAGTATGCCGTTTGAATATTTCAACTTTTATAGCAAACCGAATAGCTTTTAACCGGCAAAAAACATTTTCACGTTTTATTATCACCCTTGCCATTACTGCAACTATGATAAGTGTTGCGGTTATGATAGTTGCATTGAGCTTTGTTAATGGCTTTCAAAATGTTATCAGCAATAAGGTTTTTAGTTTCTGGGGACATATCCGGGTGCAACAAAATGTTGTAACACAAGCAAGTATTGCAGAAGAATATCCGATAGAAAAGAATGACAGCATCGAAAACTTTATCCGCCATTTACAGCAGGTAAAAAGTGTGGAGCGGTATGCAACAAAATCTTCTATCATAAAATTTAAAGAAGATATTGAAAGCGTTTTACTAAAAGGTATTGACAGCAATTTTGACTTTAGCCGCATTAATATTTTTTTAGTTCAAGGAAAATGGTTTTCATTTAAAGACAGCGGTTACAGTAAAGAAATAAATATTTCTCTTTACACAGCCAACCAGTTAAACGTAAATATAAATGACAGTGTTGATATTTTTTTTATACAAAGTGATGGAAGTAAAAGAGCAAGACGCTTAAAAATTGCAGGAATTTTTAAAACAGGAATTGATGAGTATGATCATAATTTTTGCTTAGGAGATCTTAAACTTATACAGCGCCTGAATGACTGGAAACCTAATGATATCGGCGGATATGAAATATTTTTAAAAGATTATACACAAACAGATTCAGTAAATAATTTGCTGTATGCCTCCGAAGCATTGCCGGACAGATGGTACAGCAAAACAATAAAAGAAATTTATCCCAATATTTTTGACTGGCTCAATCTGCAGGGGCGAATTAAAAGTATTTTACTTTCCATAATGATGGTAGTGGCAGTCGTAAATTTAATTACCTGTTTAATCATCCTTGTTTTAGAACGAACGAGAATGATTGGGATTTTAAAAGCTATTGGTGCACCTAACTGGAGTATTCAAAAAATATTTTTATATAATACCACGATAATTGCAGTAACGGGCATTATTTCAGGAACACTACTCGGTGTAGGCATTTGCTACCTGCAGGAAAAAACAGGGTTCATAAAACTTAATGAAGAAGCTTATTATATGAATGTAGCCCATGCAGATGTAGTGTGGTGGCAGGTTTTGGCAGTAGATGCTGTAACTTTATTTGTATGTTTTATTTTGCTCATTATTCCTACCATGCTTGTAAGAAAAATAAATCCGGTAAGGGCAATACAGTTTAGGTGAATAATTAATAGTTTATAAAGAAAATTGTTTTTTTCTTTTACATATTTAACTTTACTGCAATAACTGATAAATAAATACCAAAACTTTATATGCTAAAAACTGCTAAAGAAAAAGTTCAGCAATTTATTACTTTCAAAGTTTTAAATCATGCTTTAATTGGAATAGGGAATTTAATGACACCGTTTTCAAAAGTTAGCAACTCCCCGGTGTTAAACAGTAAAGAATTTGAATGGAGTAAACTGCTGGAAGATAATTGGGAATCCATCCGGAATGAGGCAGCAGCTTTACTAACCCATGATGATCATTTACCAAACATTGAAGATATTCAGCCGCAGGAAGAGGCGCTGAATAAAGACAATAAATGGAAAACTTTTTTTCTGTATGGCTTTGGAATAAAGTCGCAAAAAAATTGTGAGAAGTGTCCGGTAACTACAAAGGTGCTGGAACAAATTCCCGGCATGTTAACAGGATTTTTTTCTATTCTCTACCCTGGTAAACACATACCTGCCCACAAAGGAATTTTTAAGGGTATAGTAAGAACACATTTAGGTTTAATAATTCCGCAAAATAATAGCGAATGCAAAATGAGAGTAGGAAATGAAATAGTAAAATGGGAAAGCGGCAAAGCAGTTTTTTTTGATGATACCTATCAGCATGAAGTTTGGAACAATACTAATGAAATAAGAGTTGTATTGCTGATAGATTCTGTACGGCCATATAAAAAAATTGGAGCAAAAATTAATAACACTATCATAAACGGCATTACAAATTCAGTGTACGTAAAGCAAGCATTTAAAAAGAATGAGGATTGGGAGAAAGCATATTACAGCGTATTTCCATAAACTAATTTTGATAAAATTATTCCACAGGCTACTGCTGCATTTAATGATTCAGCTTCCCCATATTTTGGTATAGTTATTTGTTTTAAAGAAAGGTTTAATAAATTCTCTTTTATCCCTTTTGACTCATTGCCAATAATAATTATTCCTTCTTTTATTTCCCCAAGAGAGAAAACATTGGTGCCTTGCAATACAGCAGCATAAACAGCTACAGCGCTGTTATTATTAATAAAATTTGATAAACCAGTATACAGAATATTTACTCTTGCAATGCTGCCCATAGATGCCTGAACAACTTTGGGATTATAATGATCTACACATTCCGGGCTGCAAATAATATTCTTTATTCCAAACCAATCTGCTGTGCGGATAATGGTTCCCATATTTCCCGGATCCTGAATTTCATCCAGCATCAATGAAATATTATTTTTAATATCTGTAAGCTTATCTTCTTTTTTATAAAAAACTGCAAGCACTTTATTAGGTGTTTGCAACAAAGAGACTTTTTCTAATTCAATTTCATTTATTTCAAATACTTGTTCCGCAGAATTTTTTATGCCATGTTCGTTAAAACTATTTTCAAGCGCACAAAGAATTTTGCATATAAATTTACCGGACGATAGTAATTCTTCAACAATCTTTGGCCCTTCGGCAATAAATACTCCATGCTCATCTCTGAATTTTTTATGGCTCAAACTTTGAATATATTTGACGATTGATTTGCTCAGCATGTTCTCAAATTATGGTTTTTAAAACTCCAGATAAAAAAATTATTCCGGTTTCATTTATTTTTTTTGCAGCAGCTATACTTTCATTTCAGAGCTGCATTGTTGTACGTAAATATCAAAAAAATAAACCTTTTGTTTACAATAACATTATCAATTTAAAAATTGATGATGTTACACCTGATGAAAAAATTATAATTAAATCCCGCCTCAGTACACAGTTAGATGACAGTTCTAAAGTGAGAATAAAAGATGTTGTTTTTTTATTGCATTACATTGACAGACCTCCGGTTTTTGATACAGTTTCTGCAAGAGCATCTGCAGATAATATGAGAATATCAATGATAAACCTTGGGTATTACAGTGCGAAAACTTTTTATAAGTATTTTATTGACAGCGCAAAAAAGCAACAATTAAAAGTAACAACAACTTATGATGTTGATGCCGGAAAGCGAACCTTGATTGACACATTTGCTTACCTGATTGATAAGCCGGAACTACAGCAACTTGCTTTGCAAACAAAAAATGAATCTGCATTGCAAAAAAATGCGCCGGTTACCAAAGCCGCTGTTACACAGGAATCTAACCGGCTTGTAGATCTTTACAGAAACAATGGTTATTATAAATTTACAACGGAAGAGCTAAGGGTTACAGGCGATACAAGCATTCAATCTCTTACCACAGTTTCTGAAGATCCTTTTGAAACTTTGCAATTATTAGCAGAGGCTAATGAAAAAAGAAATAAGCCTACAATAAGACTGGGACTGCATTTAAATAAATTTGCCGACAGCACAAGACTAAATAAATTCTATATAAATAATATTTATATTCTTCCAGATTATGTTCCGGGAGATGTTTATACAGATACTTCGTTAAAAGAAAACATTGCAGGTAAATATATCATCCGTTATCATAAAAAATTATTTAGAAACGCTTTGCTCACAAATAATATCTATATTAAAAAAGGAGAAATGTACCGGCAGGATGATTACTTTAAAACGCTGAACAGCCTATACAAATTAGGTGTTTGGGAAAGTCCCGGTATTGATATTATGGAAAGAAAAGATACTAATCTGTTAGACCTTGTTATAAAATTAACCCCTGTAAAAAAATATGGTTTTGAGGGTGATATTGAATTAAGTTATTCTGCCAACAGCAGTACAAGTAATACAATTTCTACAACAAACTCGGGCAATTTATTGGGTATTTCCGGCAACGTTTCTATACTTAACAGGAATGTAAATAAAGATGCTATCCGCATGACAAATGCTGTAAGAGCAGGCGTGGAACTAAATACCAGCAAGCATAACAACGGTGGTTCATTAATTAATTCAAATGAAATCAGTTACAACAACACGGTTCTATTCCCAAAATTTATATTTCTTTTTAAAAGCCTTAATAACAAAAAATATCTTATAAAGCAATCTTTTATTAATACAAATGTTTCACTCATTAAACGAATTGATTTTTTTAATCAACAGATATTTTCTGTTGCTCATGGTTATAATTATACAAAGACATTAAACCATAACAAGACATTTACATTATTTAATTTTGACTTCAGAAGAATATACAATACCACATCCAGATTTGAACATACGCTGGATACATTTCCTTTTTTAAAATATTCTTTTAATACTGCGCTGGTAATGGGTTCAAGTTTTAGATATGTTTCTCATTATACTAATCCAAAATATCCGCAAAGGTCAACTAATTTTAAATTTAATGTTGAAGAATCAGGATTGGGATGGGGCCAACTCAGAGATTTACTAAGCAAAGGTGGTAAAAAAAATTTTTTAACCAACTACCTGAAACAATTTATTAAAACAGATGTTGAATATGCCTACACGCTCAGTCATCCTAAGTCTGCTGTTGTGTTTCACCTTTTTGCAGGTGTTGGAATTCCATTATCCAGAGCCGATACAACACTTCCGTTTTTTAAACAATATTTTGGCGGCGGCCCTAATAGTATGAGAGGCTGGCCTGTAAGAGGAATTGGGATTGGCGGACAACCATTGGCGCCTTACTCAAGTAGGTTATTTAATGACAGAACCGGTGATATACAATTGGAAGGAAATGCAGAATACCGCTACAATATTGCACCATTATTTTCCAATGCAGTTTTTTTGAAGGGGGCTTTTTTTGTTGATGCGGGAAATATATGGAATTATAAAAACTCCAAGCCCGATGGTTCGCTTGACAGCGCACAATTTAAATTCGCTAATTTATATAAACAGCTTGGAGTATCTGCAGGAACGGGTTTCCGGCTGGACTTTAGTTACTTTTTAATAAGATTTGATCTTGGCTTTAGATTTAAACGTCCTGATATTACCGTAAATGATGGATGGCAAATACCAAATATCAATCTCAAAAATTTATTCGGAACCAACGAGGCTAACAGAAGATGGCGTTATGAAAATTTTAATTTTACAATTGGAATAGATTATCCGTTTTAAACCATGATTTGGAGAGATTAAAAGATTCACAGGAAAAGAAATTATTTTTAATTGATAATCAAGTAATCAATTTAATTTATCTAATCCGTCCAAATCATGGTTCAGAAAATTGCTTTTCAAATTCATTAATTGTCAAAGAATTTTCCAAACTAAACTCGCCAATTCTCGTTCTGCATAAACTGCTTAGGTAAGCTCCGCAACCCAGTGCGGCTCCAAAATCATTCGCAATACTTCGGATATATGTTCCTGTTGTGCAAATAACTTTAAAATAAACCATTGGCGATTCAAACTTAGTTATCCCGAACTCCCTGATGGTAATTTTTCTTGGCGCTAATTTTACATCAATGCCCTTTCTTGCAGCAAGGTAAACAGGCTTGCCACCCTGCTTGATAGCAGAATGTATCGGCGGTACCTGTTCTATCTCTCCTAAAAACTTTTTGGTAGATTCCTGGAGTAACTCTTTTGTAACAAAATCAATGTCTTTAAAATTTTGTGGCTCACTTTCAAGATCATAAGTTGGAGTAACAGCACCTAAAGTAAAAGAGCCGGTGTATTCTTTTTCCTTACTCATATATTCATTTATCTTCTTTGTAAACTTACCTGTGCATATTATCAAAAGCCCTGTGGCTAAGGGATCCAGTGTGCCTGCATGTCCAACTTTTTTTATCTTTATTACATTCCTGATCTTTCTTACTGCATCAAAAGATGTCCAGTGAATAGGTTTATTGATAAGGAGAACTTTACCTTCTTCAAATGTATTTGTTGCATGCAAAAGAGGTAAATTTTTTTAAACTTTAATAAGAATTAGTAAGCCCTTGCAAACAAAACCCTTTGCGTGCTTGGGTTTCCGGTTAAAATACATTTTCCTTCTTCTAATTTATTATTTAGAGGAATACAACGAATGGTTGCCTTTGTTTGCTCTTTTATTTTATCCTCTGTTTCTGCTGTGCCATCCCAATGTGCAGATATAAATCCACCTTTATCTAATAATTTTTCAAATTCTTCCCAGCTATCAGCGATAACGATATTTTCATCTCTAAATACTTTTGCTTTGTTATAAATATTTTGCTGTATGTCATTCAGTAAAACATGGATAGCTTCTGCAAGTCCGTCTAAACTTACAGTCATCTTTTCTTTTGTATCTCTTCTTGCAACTTCAACAACATTTTTTTCAAGATCCCTTGCACCAATTGCAATGCGAACAGGAACACCTTTCATTTCGTATTCTGCAAACTTCCATCCGGGGCGGTTGTTGTCATTGTCATCGTACTTAACTTTTATCCCAAGCGCTTTAAATTTTATCATCAGGTCTTTCACCTTTTCATCTATCCTATTTTTTTGCTCATCACCTTTGTAAATTGGGATGAACACAACCTGTATCGGCGCAAGCTTTGGAGGCAAAACCAAACCATCATCATCGCTGTGAGCCATCACCAAAGCGCCGATCAATCTTGTGCTAACACCCCAGCTTGTTGCCCAAACATAATCAAGCTTATTTTGTTTATCACTGAATTTAACATCGAATGCTTTTGCAAAATTTTGCCCGAGAAAATGTGAAGTGCCCGCCTGTAATGCTTTACCATCCTGCATCAGCGCTTCTATGCAATAAGTATCTTCTGCACCGGCAAATCTTTCATTAATACTTTTTACTCCTTTTATCACCGGCATTGCCATCCACTTTTCTGCAAACTCTGCATACACATTCAGCATCTGGATTGTTTCATCAATTGCTTCCTGCGCAGTGGCATGTGCGGTGTGACCTTCCTGCCATAAAAATTCTGCAGTGCGTAAAAAAAGCCTTGTACGCATTTCCCATCGTACAACGTTTGCCCATTGATTTATCAGCAAAGGAAGATCGCGGTATGATTGTATCCACGTTTTATACGTGTTCCAAATTATCGTTTCAGAAGTTGGGCGAATGATCAATTCTTCTTCCAGCTTTGCATCGGGGTCTACAACAATGCCGCCTCCATTGGGGTCGTTCATCAGCCTGTAATGCGTTACCACAGCGCATTCCTTTGCAAAACCTTCTACATGGGCAGCTTCTTTACTTAAAAAACTTTTGGGGATGAACAAAGGAAAGTATGCATTTTGATGCCCGGTTTCCTTAAACATTTTATCTAATTGATCTCTCATGTTTTCCCACAATGCATAGCCATAAGGCTTTATAACCATGCATCCACGCACTGCGCTATAATCTGCCAGTCCGCCTTTTAAAATAAGATCGTTATACCACTGGGAATAATCCTGTTGCCTGCTTGTAATTTCCTTACTCATGTAAATCTGTGATGTTGATGATGAAAAAGATTTCTTTTAATTATTAAATTTTGTTTCACTAATATTTAACACTGCTCCTCTAAATGTAACGTTGTATCAAGAGTAAATTGTGTTAGAAAATTTCTGCACGCTTACAAAAGTAATGACTTCATTTTTAAACCTTTTAAACTCACTCTCATGAAAAGTAAATTTTTACCCACCTTAATTATTTCAACAGCAATCGTAACAATAAGCAGTTGCTCTACTTCTTACAAAGCAGGTCAAACGCCGGATGATGTGTATTATTCTCCCGCCCGTATTCAAAATGATTATGTAAGAAATAATGACACAGTATATAACAATTCAAATGTTTACAATTCCTCAGAAGATGTTGAAATAAGAAACCGGATACATAACCGTCAACGGAGGCGCTATGATGATAGATATGATTATCCCTACGGATATAATTATCCTGTGTATGTTGATCCAAAAACCGGAAGACCTATAACACCATCAACACAAAACACATCTGCACCAAGGAGAGTTAACTTAGGAAGTTATAAACCAAATACTACTAACACAACAACACAAACTGATCCTAAAACCGGTCAGCCCTTTACACCTGCTGCAAATTCAGGAAGCGGTTTTGGCAATTTTATAAAAAAGATATTAAGTAATTCAGGCAGTAGTAATAACAGCTCTAATAATAATTCGCCTACAAGAACTTTTGATCAAACAAACAACAGCAACAATAATAATTCTAATAACTCAAACAATTCTTCGGGAAGTAAAAGCAGCAGCAATACGAGTGTTCCTGTCCGAATTTTTAAAAACGATAATTAAAAATAATTAAAAAATTCCGGGGTAGTGTAGAAATTGCTTCGGAATAAAATACATTATGTGAAAAATTTTTACACCCCACTTTTATTACCCTTCTACCTCATAAATTATTTATCATGAAAACTTTTATACTCATAGCTATAACAATTATTGCAACCAATATTTACGCACAGGAACCCACAGATGCGTTACGTTATTCATGGCTTACTCAAAATGGAACAGCACGCAACCAGGCTATCGGCGGGGCTTCTGCATCACTTGGCGGAGAATTTTCAACGTTATTTGTTAACCCTGCCGGGCTTGGTTTTTATAAAACAGATGAATTGGTTTTAACTCCGGCATTTAACATGCAGAAAAATAAAAGTACTTATAAGAATTCCTTATCAAATACTTCAAAGAACAAAATTAATTTTGGTGCAAGTGGCTTATTGTTCTCTTTTGATAACAATCAAACAAATAAAATTAGAAACTTTACAATTGCATTTGGTGTAAACAGGATTGCAGATTACAATAGCAATATTTTTTACAAAGGACTGAATAATAAAGCTTCTTATTCTGAAAAATATTTAGAAGAACTTAAATACAATAATGTTACTGATCCAAACATTGCAGCACGAAAATTTCCATACGGTGCCAGCCTTGCGCTTAATACTTATTTAATTGATACTTCAAAAACTTTGGGATTTAAAAAATTGCCAAACCCTGTTACGGGATTAAATCAGGAAAATACAATTAATAGCAGTGGCGGCCTTACTGACATTGCATTAGGGGGAGCAGTTAATGTAAGAGACAAATGGTTTTTTGGAGGAACTATTTCAGTTCCTGTTTTAAATTATAGCCGCGATACCCATTTTAAAGAAAGCGATGCAACAACAAACACAACAAATAATTTTAATTATTTACAGGTTAATGAAACACTGAAAACAAAAGGTGCCGGTGTTACTGCCAAATTAGGAGTGATCTATAAACCGGTTGAATACGTTCGTCTAGGGCTTACTCTTCACACGCCAACATTTTATGATTTAACTGATACCTATACCACAGAAGTAATCACAGACCTTGAGGGATATGGCGGAGCAGGAATAAAAAGGCAAAGCTCATTAGACTTTAATAATAACCAACCCGGAGAATTAAAGTATAGCTTAACAACCCCATGGAAAATTATTGCAAGCGCTTCTTATGTTTTTAGAGAATTAGAAAACGTAAAAAAACAAAGAGCTTTTATTACTGCAGATGTAGAATATGTAGATTATAAATCAGCATCCTTTACTGCAAACGATGGTAACACAGATACAAAAAACTACTTCTCAGAATTAAATAAAACAATT
>JALYYX010000045.1 GCA_030946075.1 Bacteroidota bacterium
GATGAAGGGCTGGAAATAATTTCACAAGCGATTTCAATTGCAGATGAATATACTATTTTGCCTTTGTAGATTTTTTAATTAATCTCCGTAGGAGATTACTATTTATAGAAAAGAAAAAAAATAGAACCAGACTCCGTAGGAGTCGAACCAAAACCAACACAAATTGCCAAACACATATACACAATTATATATTCAATTTGTATTTGCAGTTAAGGGCAGAGAAAATTTAATTCATTCATCCTGGAAAAATGATCTCTATAAATATATTACAGGTATTGTGCAGAATAATAAAAGCAAGCTCATTACTATTAATGGAATGGAAGATCACATTCATATATTTATTGGTTACAAACCATCTGTCCCAATTCCTGATCTTGTAAAAGATATTAAAGTTGCCAGTACACTTTGGATAAATGAAAAGAAATTATCTAAACAAAAATTCGCATGGCAGGAAGGTTATGGCGCATTTTCATATAGTCATTCACAAATTGATGCGGTTTATAAATATATACGGGATCAGGAAATTCATCATCTAAAGAAAACATTCAAACAGGAATACATTGATTTCTTAATAAGTTTTAAAATAGAATACAACGACAAATATTTGTTTGATTTTGCTGCTGATGAAATAAAAAGTTCAACTCCTACGGAGTTGCCCGGTTCGCTAAATTTAAATCCTATAAATATTTGATTCCTACGGAATCTTTCAAACTATGCAGAAATCTTCAGAAATAACTAACATAAAAAGTTCTTCGCTCTACAGTGAAGACCTGGCGCCAATTCCGATGAATAAGCGTACATGGAACACATGGAACTATACAGCTTTATGGATAAGTATGAGTTTATGTATTCCAACTTACATGCTTGCCAGTTCATTGATTGGCGGCGGAATGAATTGGTGGGAAGCCATCCTCACAATATTTATAGGGAACACAGTTGTTTTAATTCCCATGATATTAAATGGACATGCAGGCGCTAAATATGGAATTCCATTTCCTGTTTTTGCAAGATCAAGTTTTGGTGTGAGAGGTGCCAATATTCCTGCCATGCTGAGAGCGATCGTTGCGTGTGGTTGGTTCGGTATTCAAACATGGATCGGCGGGTTTGCAATTTATCAAATGATGAGATTATGGATACCATCATTGGCAACATTGCCGCAAATTTTCCCTGCATCATTTGGTTTACAAACGGGACCGGCAATTTGTTTTTTTGTATTCTGGTTGTTGAATATGTTTGTTGTCTATCTTGGTGTTGAGAGTATAAAAAAGTTATTAGTCTTCAAAGCGTTCTTTCTTCCCATTGCTGCATTGGCATTATTATTTTGGGCGATCTCTGCAGTACATGGCTTAGGTCCGATATTAGCCCAGCCTTCCAAGTTCAGCACCAACAAGGCTTTCTGGGATTTCTTTTTTCCTGCGTTAACAGGGATGGTCGGTTTTTGGGCAACACTCTCATTAAACATCCCCGACTTTACACGTTACGCAAAAAGTCAGAAGGCACAAATAAACGGGCAGGCAATTGGATTGCCTGCATCGATGACATTGTTCTCTTTCATTGGTGTTGTTGTTACATCAGCAACCGTAATTATTTATGGAGAAACAATTTGGGACCCATTAATTCTTGCAGGAAAATTCAGCAGCAAATTTTTAGTGAGCATTGCCATGATCGCTGTTGCCATTTCTACATTGGCAACAAATATTGCGGCAAATATTGTTAGTCCTGCAAATGATTTTGCAAATCTTGCTCCAAAGAAAATAAATTTCAGAACCGGTGGATTTATAACCGGAATTATAGGTATTTGTATATTCCCTTGGAAGTTGATTGCAGATCCGTCAGGTTATATTTTTACGTGGTTGGTTGGTTACTCAAGTTTGCTCGGACCTGTTGGCGGAATTATGATAGCAGATTATTATTTTATAAGAAAGCAGTTGCTGAGCACACAGGAATTGTATCAGCATTCTGGAAGATATAATTATAGTAATGGGTTTAATGCTATAGCCATTATTGCATTGTTGTTTGGAATTATTCCAAATATTCCGGGCTTTCTGTTAACAATAAAACTAATTTCTGCGAATGCAGTACCCGTTTGGGTTTCCAATCTTTATAATTATGCATGGTTTGTTGGCTTTTTTGTTTCGGGTATAAGTTATATTTTGATGATGAAATCGTATAGAAAAAATATTTTAGAATCAAATAATACAATTCCTTATGTCGTTGCTGATTAAAAACGGAAGAATTATAACTGCGGATTCAGATTATGTGGCTGATATTTTTATTGAGGGAGAAACCATTTCTGCCATTGGTAAAAATTTGTCCGCATTCGTAGAGACAGGGCATGCCCTGTCTCTACAACCGACACAAACCATTGATGCATCCGGCATGTTGGTTTTTCCCGGTGGCATTGATCCGCATGTGCATTTGGATATGCCTTTCATGGGAACTTTTTCGTCAGACAATTATGAAACAGGAACGAGGGCCGCTTTGTATGGCGGTACAACAATGGTGATTGATTTCATTTTACAGAAGCAGGGAAATTCTTTGCAGTCAGCATTGGATGAATGGAAAGGACGTAGCGATAACAACTGTGTAGGCGATTATAGTTTTCACATGGCAGTTACCGATTTTAATGATGACACAAAAAAAGAGATAAAACATTTTATTGAAGACGAAGGCATCACTTCTTTCAAAACTTTCATGGCTTACAAAGGGGCATTAATGATAGATGACCGGCAGATGATTGGTTTGATGGAGGAAGTAAAACACCATGGAGGTTTGATAAATGTGCATGCAACTAATGGCGACATGATCGATTACTTAATTCAAAAGCATAGAGAAGAAGGAAAGTTATCTCCGCTGTATCATTATCTTTCTCAGCCAGAGGTAACGGAGGCGGAAGCCGCAGAACGCTTTGTGGATATGGCGAATTATACGGGTTGTCCGGGTTACATTGTGCATCTTACTTGTGAAGGCGCACTGAATGCAGTTCGTAATGCAACAAAAAGAAACCAGCACGTTTTTGTGGAAACATGCATTCAATATTTAATTCTTGATGCATCGTTGTATGAAAAAGATTTTGAAGGAGCAAAGTGGGTGATGAGCCCACCATTGAGAGAAAAGAAAGACCAGCAAACTTTATGGGCAGGCATCAACCAGGGATTGGTAAATGTAGTTGCAACAGATCATTGTCCGTTTATGTGGGAACAAAAATTAATGGGTGAAAAAGATTTTTCTAAAATACCAAATGGTCATCCAGCCATTGAAAACAGGATGGAATTATTGTTCAGTGAAGGCGTTGCAAAAAATAAGATCACTTTAAATAAATATGTCGAAGTTGCCTGCACCAATCCTGCAAAAATATTTGGGATGTTTCCACGTAAAGGAACCATTGCAATCGGCAGTGATGCAGATATTGTAATTTTCGATCCTAATGAAAAGCATAAACTCTCTGCAAAAACGCATCATATGAATGTTGACTACAGTGGATACGAAGGTTGGGAGTTAACAGGAAAAGTAAAAACAGTATTATTGCGTGGAGAAGTTGCTATTGAAAATAATGAATGCAAAGTGCAGAAAGGATTTGGTAAATTTATTAGGAGAAAAAAAGTGTCTTCTATAGTTTAGAATTATGAGTTTAGAATTATGAGTTTAGAGTTATGAGTGATATAAAGCAATCAAATAGTATAGTTGGAAAAAAATCTTATGCTTTTGCATTGGGAATAATAAGTATTTATAAAACTCTGGTTTCTGATAAAAAAGAATTTGTTCTATCAAAACAATTATTGCGTTCCGGAACTTCAATCGGGGCAAATGTTCATGAGGCTCTCAGCAGTGAATCAAAAAGAGATTTTGTTCATAAACTTTCAATTGCATTAAAAGAAGCGAAAGAAACTTCCTATTGGTTGAATCTACTAGCAGACAGTAATTATATATCATCAGAACAATTTGATAAATTGAATAGCGATTGCATTGAATTAATAAAAATATTAAGTAGTATTATTTTAACCATAAAAGAAAAATATTTTTCCAAGACCACTCTAAATTCATAACTCTAAACTTTTAACTAAATAAAATGCCAAGAATGATTAAGTCGGGACTCATTCAAATGAGTTTACCAAAAACAGAAGGAGAAGGAACTATTGAAGAAATTGTACAGGCGATGTATGACAAACATATTCCGTTGATTGAAGAGGCAGGACAAAAAGGTGTGCAGATTTTATGCCTGCAGGAAATTTTTAATACGCCTTATTTCTGCCCGGGGCAGGATAAAAAATGGTATGCCTCTGCAGAAGCAGTTCCCGGACCAACAACTGAGAAACTTGCTGAGTATGCAAAAAAATACAACATGGTAATTATTGTTCCTGTGTATGAAAAGGAACAAGCAGGATTTTTATATAACACAGCAGCAGTTATTGATGCAGATGGAACGTACCTTGGCAAGTACCGTAAAAATCATATTCCTCATACATCAGGTTTTTGGGAAAAGTTTTTCTTTAAGCCCGGAAACCTTGGCTATCCTGTGTTTCAGACGAAGTATGCAAAGATCGGCGTGTACATTTGTTATGACCGTCACTTCCCTGATGGTGCAAGATGCCTTGGTTTAAATGGTGCTGAGATAGTTTACAATCCTTCTGCAACGGTTGCCGGTTTATCACAATATTTATGGAAACTGGAACAACCTGCACATGCAGCTGCTAATGGATATTTTATGGGTTGCATTAATCGTGTAGGTGAAGAAAAACCATGGAACCTCGGAAAGTTTTATGGTAGCAGTTATTTCGTGGATCCCCGCGGACAAATTTTTGCACAGGCTTCAGAAGATAAAGATGAATTGCTGGTTGCAGATTTTGATTTAGATATGATAGAAGAAGTGAGAAGTACATGGCAATTCTTTAGAGACCGTCGTCCGGAGACCTATGGCAAATTGATAGAGCTTTAAATTAATTATTCCACGCAAAGATGCAAAGGAAATGAAGTCGCAAAGCAACTTAGCGCCTTATTTTTCTTACCTTCTTTGCGTGAAAAAAAATAAAAATGGCAATTACAAATAACAGGCTGAACGAAACGCAATACTTTGAAAACTTCAGCGATATTCATCCGCCGTTTGAAAATAAAGAAGCGGCATTGGTGGAAGCCAATCGTTGCATTTTTTGTTACGATGCACCCTGCACAAAATCATGCCCAACATCTATCAACATTCCAAAATTTATTAAGCAGATTACAACAGATAACATCAAAGGTTCAGCTCATACAATTTTTGTATCAAACATTTTTGGTGGAGGATGTTCGAGAGTTTGCCCTGTAGAAAAATTATGTGAAGGTGCATGTGTTTACAATTTGTTGCATGAAGAGCCAATTGAAATTGCAAAGTTGCAACGCTGGTCAACACAACCTGCAATAGAAAATAAATGGAAACTGTTTGAAAGGAAATCTCCAAACACCCCTTCAGGGGATGGGGGCGGGGGCAGGGGCAAAGTTGCCATCGTAGGTGCAGGACCAGCAGGGCTTTCCTGTTCTCATGTTTTATCAAGAGAAGGAATTGATGTAACAGTCTTTGAAAAAGAAAGCAAAGGTGGCGGACTGATGACCTACGGGATTGCAGCATATAAAGTAACACCACAATTTTGCGAAGATGAAGTTGACTTTATAACATCACTTGGTGGTATTGATATTAAATACGATCACAGTCTCGGAAAAGATATAACGCTGGAAGATCTGCAAAAAAGTTATGATGCAGTGTATTTAGGAATGGGCGTTGGATTAGCCAATCAATTAAATATTCCAGGCGAAGAACTCGAAGGTGTGGAAGACGCCATCAGTTTTATTTATGATGTTAGAACAAAAGGTTATCCCAATGTTCCGGTAGGAGATAAAGTTGCAGTCATAGGCATGGGGATGACAGCCATTGATGCAGCCACACAGGCAAAACGTCTTGGAGCAAAAGAAGTAACAATGGTGTACCGCAGAAGCGAAGCAGAAAAAAATTGCACACAGGTTGAACTGGATATTGCAATGCTCGATGGATGTAAAATACAATGGCTGGCAGCGCCTGTAGCCATTGCAGGAGAAAATGGAAAAGTAAAAGCTTTGGTTTGTGATGTAATGAAACTTGGCGCTCCTGATTTCTCCGGAAAGCCTGCACCAATAAGTACCGGAGAAACAATTACCATTGAATGTGACATGGTGATCAAAGCAACCGGTCAAAGTCCTTTCATGGAATTGGTAGAACAAAACGGTTTGGAAAATAATAAAGGAAAAATTGCAGTAAAAGAAAAAGCAGCAACAAATATCAAAGGGGTTTTTGCCGGCGGCGATGCAGTGAATGGTGGTAAAGAGGTAGTAGATGCAGTGCAGGCGGGGAAGGATGGAGCGGCGGAGATTTTAAAATACCTTTCACGCAAAGGCGCATAAGAAAGTAAAGGCGCAAAAGATCTTAGCGTCTTATTTTGTCTTTACATCTTTGCGTGAAACAAAAACTTATGACCGAAAATGAAATATCAAAACTCGTAGTTGATCTGTGTTTTAAAATTCATAAACAATATGGTCCCGGATTATTTGAAAGTGTTTATGAAGAAATATTTGGTTATGAATGGAGTAAGAATGGAATTCCGTTTACAAGACAGCAAGGCATTCCTTTAGTTCATGAAGAGATAAAAATGGAAACAGGTTTTAGAGCAGACTTTATCATAGATAACAAAGTAATAATAGAATTAAAATCAATTGAAGCATTAGCACCTGTTCATTATAAGCAAGTACTAACTTATTTAAAGTTGAGCAATTTAAAACTTGGTTTACTTGTAAACTTTAATGTTGATTTAATAAAAGATGGAATACATCGTATTGTAAATAATTTATGAAAGCAGTTTCACGCAAAGAAGCAAAGGAATCAAAGCCGCAAAGAAAATTTGCCCTTATTTTTTCTTATGCTCCTTGCGTAAAAAAAATAAAACAGTTCACGCAAAGATGCAAAGGAGCAAAACCGCAAAGAAAAGAATGTAAAATAATTTGCGCCTTATTTTTCTTATGCGCCTTTGCGTGAAATAAAAACAAACATAATGGCAGACATCACCGCAAACTTCCTCGGCATAAAATC
>JALYYX010000005.1 GCA_030946075.1 Bacteroidota bacterium
TATTGCCCTGTGGCTGTAGACCTGAGATTTTTGCTTGCTGTTTTAAAAATAAACACCAACCTTGAAAGGATGGGTGATATTGCTGAAGGAATTGCCAACCTTATCATTGATACAAAAAATTCATTTAAGCCGGAATTATTAGCTGCAACTAAGGTTGTGGAAATGTATCATGAAGCAATTGAAATAGTTGACCAAATTTGTACGGCATTTGATAATGAAGATTCAGCAACTGCCCGTGGAGTTTTTAAACGAGATGAATTTTTGGATGAGATTAATCGCAAAGCAAATGAATTAATTATAGCATATTTAAAAGACCACCCCAATGATATAGACCAGGCTTTGAATCTTTTATCAATTATCAGGCGATTGGAAAGAGTTGGCGACCAGGCAGAAAATATTGCAGAAGAGATAATCTTTTATTTAGAGGCTAAAGTAATAAAACACAGCAGCAGAAAAGGTAAAACTATTGATTAGCGATTATTTGCTGACTTTATATTAGCCGCTATAAAAAAAATTACTTTAGGATAATACACTAAAATCATAGATTAGTTAGGAATTTTTTTACTGGCTGTAATACAATTGTGTATGCTGAAAGAGCATTCTCCCCGTATGTTCATAATGTCATATACATCTTCTCAATACAACATTGCCTTATAGGTATGGCGTTAAATGATATATAACAATCCGGATGAATAGGCGTAACTTATAAAAATGGCAAAGATCATCCCCTTATTAAAATACAGAAAAAAAATAGTATCTCCTCTTACACCCTTAATGATAAAAACACTAATAGCTGCCTGCAAAAAACAAAGCAGCCGTGAACGTTTCGGGCAAACCGATTTAAAAGGTTCATTTAATGCATTATTAAACCGCGAATTTATTGATGCCAAAGTAATCACCATAAAAGGTAAGAAAGAAGTTTGCTGGTATGTAACCCAGGCAGGGAAAAAATCCTTAATAAAATTAGGGATTAATGAACCATGCTAAAATGTATGCTTGTCAAATAATTTATTCCGGAAAATTATGAGGGTTTACCAATAATGGAATGATTTTAGATATTATTTTTTAAACATCATTTATGCTTAAAAAATCCCACACCCCAAATGGTAAACAAACTACTAACGCTACTAAAGAAAAAATTGATCGTCATTTAAGAGATATAAATGATACAATATCCGAAGATGATATAAATAATATTGGTACAACTCCTCCTCCTGAAAATCCTGTGATTATTAATAACGGAATAATAGAAATTCCGGATGATAGCACTTCCGAAGATGTTGATAATAAAGAACCCGAAAAAGATATTCCAACTACATGGAATATTGTAAGCTGATTAATTTTTTGCACTGTTAAGTGTAAAGCCAAAGCTGCTGCCCACATCTACTTTGCTGCGTGCATGCATTGTTTGTCCGTGCGCTTCAATAATGTGTTTGCAAATGGAAAGCCCCAATCCGCTACCACCAATTTTACGGGCACGTGCATGATCAGTTCTGAAAAACCTTTCAAATATCCTGGGTAAAAATTCTTCAGCAATTCCTGCTCCATTATCACTTATCTCAATTAAAATTTTTTTTCCATCTATCCGGTAGGCGCTGCCTTCAATAATTCCATTATGCTTGCCGTATTTTATTGCATTATCAACAAGGTTGGTAAGTACCTGTCGTATTTTTTCTTTATCGGCATAAACACTAAGTGGTAATTCGCAACCTTTTTTGATGTAGCATTTTATTTGTTTTTCTTCTGCATTAATAGAGAGTGTTTCACAAACTTCTTTTATAAGATCCTGAATTATAAAATTCTCTTTGTACAGTAATTGTTCCCCGCTTTCTAATTTTGATATTTCATCCAGATCATTAATAAGGTTTACGAGCCTTGAAACATTTTTTGCTGTGTTACCTAAAAATTTTTTGTTTACTTCAGGCTTATCCAGCGCCCCATTTAAAAGGGTATCCACATAACCTTGTATGGCAAAAATTGGTGTTTTTAATTCATGAGATAAATTCAATAAAAATTCTTTGCGAAAAATTTCATTGCTGCGGAGAAGCTCTATTTCATCTTTGTGATGCTCTGCCCAAACCTCTACATCTTCCTTAACTTCATCAATGCTTTTTTGCGGTAAGATATTTTCATAATAAAACTCTTCTTTTTTAGTGGCCTTGGTTTGATAAATAAGTTTATAAATAAGCTTGAGTTTACGATAAATAAATCGTTTAAGCATGAAAGCTATAAGCAAATAACTAAGGAGATAAAATACTGCAGAAGCAATGAGAATTATCATCCCGGTTTCATGATACAGGTATCCTGTTATTGCAATTACAATTGCCAAAGGCAAGGCTGTAAGTGCTGCAATTTGCTGAGCAGATAAATTTTTGGCTGATAACATTTTTATCTTAGAACTTTATAATTCAAACTTATAACCAACACCTTTAACCGTTGTAATACAGTCCACGCCAAGCTTTTGCCGTATTTTACGGATATGTACGTCAATGGTTCTGTCGCCAACAATTACTTCAGTACCCCAAACCTGGTTTAATATTTCGTTCCGTAAAAAAACTTTTCCGGGTTTGGATGCCAGCAAGGCAAGCAGTTCAAATTCCTTTCTTGCAAGAATTATCTGTGCGTCTTTGTAAGTAATATTGTATCGTTCCCTGTCAATAGAAAGTTCACCGATCTGCAAATTTTTTTCTGTTTCCTTTGTAACCCTTCTAAATAAAGCATTCACCTTGCTTGTTAAAACTTTTGGGCTTATAGGTTTTGTAATGTAATCATCAGCGCCGGTTTCCAACCCTTTTATTTCTGTTCCCTCATCATTTAAAGCTGATAAAAAGATAATGACAGTATCTTTAAACTGCGGATGTAACCTTAAAATTTTACAAACATCAATCCCGTTTTTTCCCGGCATCATTATATCAAGAATTATCATTGAAGGCTGATGTTTTTTTGCAAGTTCAATTGCCTGGTTCCCATTTTTTGCACAAATAATTTCATAGCCTTCAGCCGATAGATTGTAATTCATAATCTCCAAAATATCAGGTTCATCATCTGCAATTAATATTTTTCCAACCTTATTCATCCATTCGCTTTTCGCAAACCTATAATAATTTATTGTACCCAAACTGAGTTTACAATTTCTTAATATTGGCAAGGGCTTTGCAAATCAATATGCACTTACTTCCGCTTATGTTTTATATAAATTATAATCCGGAAATTCTTTTAATTATATTACGCCAGCATGAAATCTGTTATAAAAATTATTACTTTATTTCTTCTTTTTATTTTAACAGATAGCTCATTATTTGCACAGGAAAGAATAGTTACAGGCAAAGTGGTAGATGCAAAAACTAAATTGCCGCTTTCTTCCTGCAGCGTATATTCATTACATTCAGGAAATGGTGTAATAACAGATGAAGATGGAAGTTATGTGTTAACCGTTTCTGATAGAATTGATTCCATTGCCTTTTCAATGGTTGGGTATTCACCTCAAATTAAAAAAGTTTCGCAGGCAAAAAACCAAATAATAAATTTTGAGGCCGAAATATCATCCGGTTCTATGCAGGAAGTTTCTATTTCTGCAAAATCAAAATATACTAGAGCGCAGCGGCTGGTAAGGCTTGTAATAAAAAATAAAGACAAGCATAATGTTTACCAGAACAATAATTTTCAAACCAAAGTGTATGATAAGATAGAGCTTGATATAAAAAATATTTCAGAAAAAATTCAGAATAATAAATTGCTTAAACCATTGCGGTTTATTTTAAATAATATGGATAGCACAACAGATAAACAAAAATATCTTCCAGTTTATTTATCGGAATCCATTGCTGATTTTTATTACAAAAGAAAGCCTGAAAAAGAACGCTACGAGTATACGGCAATTAAAAGCTCGGGGCTGGATAATGAATCACTTCTTACCTATATTGACGGGCTGTATAAAAAAATAAATGTGTATGATAACCTTATAAAACTTGTTGACATAAATTTTGTAAGCCCCATTGCAGATAACGCTTTAAGCTTTTATAATTATCATATTAATGATACAATGATGATTGACGGGCATCAATGTATACAGGTACAGTTTTCACAAATACAATATGGCACAAATACTTTTAATGGCTTTATGTGGATCGTTGATACTACCTATGCAATAAAATCTATGACGATGCACATGGATAAAAGTGCAAGTATAAATTTTGTAAACAAATTTGAGATAACCCAAAACTTTGAATTGAATGACGATAAATTCCTTCCTTCAAAAAACATTTTATTTATTGATCTGAATATTCCAGCAATGAAAAAAATGGGTGTTATTGCAAAGAAGACAACTTTATTTCAAAAATTTATTTTAAATCAACCTTCTTTTGATAGTATTTTTAGTAAGCCTTTGCAGGGTATTGCTACGGTGCATGCTAAAGATATAGACTCTTCTTATTGGAATACCAACCGGTTTGAGCCGCTTACCAAAACAGAAAATTCAGTTTACAAATTAATGGATACATTAAATAAAATTCCTGCAGTAATTACTTACGGAAAAATAATTGATGTATTAAGTAGCGGTTATTATAACCTTGGTAAAATAGATATTGGAAATTTATACGGAACTTATTACAACGACAGGGTGGAAGGTGATCGCTTTAATGCGGGATTTAGAACACACAGTACTTTCAGCGATAAATTCCGGTTGAAAGGATATTTGGGATATTCTACAAAAGATAAAAAATTCCGCTATTCTTTGGGGACACTTTTTGTTTTAAATAAAAAACAATGGAGTGTTTTAAATATAGTGTACAGTAACGATATTGTTTCTTCCTACAATAACAATAATGATGAGATTGATCAAACTTCAATCTTTGGCACATTGCTGCGAAGAATAAAATCAAGTGAAATAAGATTGGTAAATAACCGTGAGTTAAATATTAATTACAAAAAGTTTTTTGCAAATGGTTTTGGAATTAATGCTCAGGCAAGGTCCTCTACGTTAACTCCGTACTTCAATGTGTTTTTTACCCACGATAAATTTGTGCCGTTTATTACAGCTAAAGAAGAATACAATAGTTATAAAACCAATGAAGTTGCTTTAACCCTCCGATATGTTTACAAAGAAAAATTTGTTACAGAACATTTTAGAAGAGGAAGTTTGGGAAGTAATTATCCTATCGTAAATCTCACATATACCAGGGGGTTTAAAATTGATAATGGTTTATTTAAAAGTGATTTTAATTATAATAGATGGAATATAAATGTTCAGCACGATTTTTCTGACGGAAGATTAGGGCAGCTCTCATACACGCTGCAGGCGGGCATTACAAAAGGCATTTTACCCATTTTGTTGTTAGATGTTCAAAAAGGAAATGACACTTATTATTACAACATGTATGCTTTTAACAACATGAACCGGTATGAATTTGTTGCTGATAAATATGCATCGCTTTCTGTTGAACAAAATTTCGGTAGTTTTCCATTCAATCATATTCCTGCAATAAAAAAATTAAAATGGCGGTCTTTAGCAACATTTAAAGGAGTGATAGGAAGTATGACGGAAGAAAATAAAATTGCCAACGGATTTTATGATAATACAATTGATTACCATTTTACTGTGCCTGCCAAAACACCATACATGGAAGCCGGTGTTGGTATAGAAAATATTTTTAAACTTTTAAGAATAGATGCGATCTGGAGATTGAATTATCTGCAAAATAAAAATGTACCTGCATTCGGAATTTTAGGAAGCATTCAATTTAAATTTTAAGCCCCCTCTAAATCTCCCCCTTAAAGGGGAGACTTGCTACCGCACAAATGCCCTTTACAAAAGTTGAATAAAAATGACTAACAGATAAATTATCTGGCTGAGTTTTACTGATGAATTGGAAGATACAATGTTAGGTATTATTCAAAAGTACCGCTCCCTCTCTATCGGAGAGGGGAGTTGGAGGGTGAGGCTTTACAACCCCAGCACCCATGCAAATATCAATGGAGCAACAATTGTTGCATCACTCTCTACAATAAATTTTGGTGTATGAATATCAAGCTTACCCCAGGTAATTTTTTCATTAGGCACTGCGCCGGAATATGAACCATACGAAGTTGTTGAATCAGAAATTTGACAGAAGTAACTCCAGAACGGAACATCGTGCCACTCAAGATCCTGGTACATCATCGGCACAACACAAATAGGGAAATCTCCTGCAATACCCCCACCAATTTGAAAAAATCCAACACCTTTTCCTGAAGAATTTTTGCGGTACCAGTCACTTAATTCAACCATGTATTCAATGCCACTTTTTATGGTGCTTGCTTTCAATTCTTTTTTAATGATATACGATGCAAAAATATTTCCCATCGTGCTGTCTTCCCAACCCGGAACAATTATCGGTAAGTTTTTTTGTGCTGCAGCAAGCATCCAACTGTTCTTCGGGTCAATTTCATAATACTGTTCAAGCACGCCACTCAACAACATTTTGTACATGTACTCATGCGGAAAAAATCTTTCACCTTTATCATCTGCATCTTTCCATATTTTATGAATGTGTTGCTGCAATCTTCTAAAGGCTTCCTCTTCCGGAATGCAGGTATCAGTAACCCGGTTGTAATGATTTTCCAAAAGTTCCCATTCGTCCTGCGGACTAAGATCACGATAATT
>JALYYX010000097.1 GCA_030946075.1 Bacteroidota bacterium
CAGATGTATGAAATTTTTGCAGTGGCAAATATTGTTGGCGGTACAATTGTAATTCCGCATACAAGAAGAGCGGCAGAATATTGGGAAGAACTAACCGGGAAAAATAATTGATAAAATTCTTTTGTAAATTTATTTACATGAAATTTCTTTTACTTACTTTTTTTATTGCTACATCATTTACATCGTATACTCAAAATACACAGCAATTCTTTTTTGCACGCACCACCGGTAAACTTCCGTTTTTGGAATATGGTATTGGTGAAGACAGGCTGGGCGGCGCTAAGATGGGTTTTCTTGATACCAATATTTTAGTAAAAGTTGTTGACAGTTTTAAAACCAAATACAAAGTTCAATTATCTAAATTTCATAATGCATACATTGATAAATCGAATGTTATAAAACAACCTTATGGTTTTTCAAAAGAATATATAACCGGTAACTGGCGTGTGTTTGGAGACTCTCTTTTTGATTATGTAACTATTTCTTTAGATGAACGATTGCCGTATCGGAGCATTCAGCAAATTGATCCCTCAAGAATTGTAGTTGATATTTTTGGACCTGAAAGCAATACCAATTGGATAACACAAATTAGCACAACAAAAGAAATTAAGAATGCTTACTACGAGCAAACTGAAGATGATGTAATGAGGGTTGTTATAGATCTCAATCATCAGCAACATTGGGGTTACAGTATTTTTTATACAGGAAATAAACTAACAATAAAAGTAAAACGGCAGCCTGAACAACTGGATCTTAAATATTTAACCATTGCTGTAGATGCCGGTCACGGAGGTACAAACATGGGCGCAGACGGTGTTACCACAAAAGTTCTGGAAAAAAATTACACTTTGCTAATAGCAAAAGAATTGCAGCAAGCTCTTTTAAAAAAGAAAGCGAATGTTATTATGACAAGAGAAACAGATACCACACTTAGCATGGTGGAAAGAATTGAAATACTTAGAAATGCTAACCCCAATTTGCTTATCAGCATTCATCTTAACTCATCTTCCAGCGATACAATTCAGGGTATAAGCACTTACTATCGCTACATTGGATTCAGGCCACTCACTGTTTTTATTTTACATAGGGTTGCTGAGGCGGGGTTAAAAGAATTTGGAAATGTTGGTGCTTTTAATTTTAGTTTGAGCGGACCTACTGATTATCCCAATTGTTTGGTAGAGGTTGCATTTTTAAGTAATAAAGACGATGAGAAAAAAATCCTTAGTCCTGCTTTTCATAAAGTTGTAGCAAGAAAGATTGTAGAAGGCATTGAAGATTTTTTAAAAAGTTTAAACTAACACCTACTTTTGATCTTTAAATCTTTCCATAATTAATATTTACAATACCATAAAAAAGGCTTTTGGAAGACTAAGCCATTTAGCTGAAACCCTTATTGGGTCTGAGATTGTTCGTTTAGGTGCTGATATAAAAGAAAAAATTACTAAAGGAGAAAAAATTTACAATTATACTATTGGTGATTTTGATTCTGCTTTTTTCCCCATTCCAAAACGGCTTGAGAATGAAATAACAGAGGCTTATAAAAAGGGCTTTACAACTTACCCCCCGGCCGAAGGTGTTCTTGCGTTAAGAGAATCGGTTTCAAAATTTATTAAAGAACACGAAGGGATTGAATATACTCCCAATGAAATATTAATTGCCGCCGGAGGCAGACCCTTGATCTATGCATTATACAGGGCATTGGTTGATAGAGGTGATAAAGTAATTTATTCCGTGCCCAGCTGGAACAACAATCACTATGTACATTTTGTAGAAGGGCAACACGAGGTATTAGAAGCAAGTGCAAAAAATAATTTTATGCCAACTGCTGATGAAATAAGGCCTCACGTAAAAGGTGCTGCACTTATAGCTTTGTGCTCTCCCCTTAATCCCACAGGTACAATATTTAAAAAGAAAGAACTGGAAGATATTTGCGATTTGGTATTACAGGAAAACATGGAACGTGGTGATGAAGAAAAAAAATTGTACGTGATGTACGATCAAATGTATTGGACATTGACGTACGGAAATTCCAAACATTATAATCCTGTTTCATTGCGGCCTGCAATGAAAGATTATACAATATTCATTGATGGGATAAGTAAGTCATTTGCTGCTACAGGAGTGAGAGTGGGATGGGCTTTGGGGCCACAGCACGTATTAAATAAAATGAAGGCAATTAACAGTCATGTAGGCGCGTGGAGCCCTATGGCAGAACAACATGCTACAGCAAAATACTTGTTGCAAACCGAAGCAATTGATAAATATTTTCTTCATTTTAAAAAAGAATTAGAAGAAAGATTGCGATTAATTCATGAAGGATTTCAGCAACTAAAACAAAATGGTTTTGCTGTTGATTCAATTCCGCCGCAGGCAGCCATTTATCTCACCATACAAATTGATCTTGTAGGTAAAAACACCTCTGATGGTAATATTCTTGAAAAACAAAAAGATGTAACCGAATATATTTTAAACGAAGCAAAACTGGCAGTGGTTCCGTTTTACGCCTTCGGTGCCCCTCAAAATTCTAATTGGTACAGGCTGAGTATTGGTACTTGTAAAAAGGAAGAGATAAATGAAATGCTTTCTAAATTAAAAGAAGCGTTGGAAAAATTATCCTGATCAATTCTTATTATTCAAAAACACAAAAGGCTTAAGAACTTTTTGCAGGATGGTGTTGCGGATGATATGAAATTGTTTTTGAATTTTATATTTATTTAGGTTTATTACTTCGTGAGCTGTGATAAGATTTTCTATTTTTTCAACAGTATATAAAAGTTCATGAAGTAATTCTACCTCATGCTCTATAGCCTGCGGGCTCATTAAGTCTTCTTTGAACAATACAAGTAAATCTCTGTTGGATTTGTTCATTCTTTAATTAAATTTAGTAACCAACCAATCCCTTTTTACTTGGGCATCCGCACCCGCTTTTTTTAGAAGCGCTGCAACCTGTTACAAATAATGTTGCAGCTAATAAAAAAACCCATAAAATGTTGTGTGCTTTCTTCATAAAAACAATTCTAAAATTAAACTATTTTCACAGTTATTTATTGTAACGATTTTTCCACAGTGTAAAATTTAACAAACTGCCCATAAAACCTAAGATAGTAGTGGCTCCGCTTGAATGGGGGCTTGGGCATGCCACACGGTGTATCCCCATTATTTGTGAATTACTACATCAAAATTGTGAAGTGTTTATTGCAGCAGAGGGCGCCACATATTTTTTATTAAAAGAAGAATTTCCACAACTTACTTTTCTTCCATTAATAGGTTACAGAGTGAAGTATAGCAGGAGAAAATGTTTTCTTCCGCTTAAAATACTAATGCAATTCCCCAAAATAATTTTTACTATTTACAAAGAACATCAATGGCTTAATAGAATAATAAAGCGATACAAAATTGATGCAATAATATCTGATAACAGATTTGGGTTATACAGTAAAAAAATTCCTTCAGTTTATATAACACATCAATTGCTGATTAAAACCGGAAATGGTTTTACCGAAAAGTTTGCTCAGAAAATTCATCATCATTTCATAAAAAAATATAACCAATGCTGGGTACCTGATTTTGAAAATGATGGTTTTGCAGGAGAATTATCTCATCCAAAAAAATTACCTGGTAACGTACAATACCTTGGTATACTTTCAAGGTTTAAATTAAAAGAACAGACTGAAAAAAAATATGACCTTTTAATAAGTATTTCAGGGCCTGAACCACAGAGAACAATTTTTGAAGAAAAAATTTTAAATGAATTAAAATCTTACACCGGCAAGGTTTTATTTATCAGAGGATTGCCTGAAAACCCTGCCTCATTAAGGGGAACAGAGTTAGTAGAAATAAAAAATCATCTTACCGCAAAACAATTTAATGAGAAAATACTTCAATCGGATATTATCCTTTCCAGGTGCGGTTATACAACAATAATGGATTTGATAAAGCTGAAAAAAAAAGCAATTATCATCCCCACTCCGGGGCAAACAGAGCAGGAATATTTAGCAAAATATTTAATGAAGAAAAAAATATTTTATATAGTTAAACAAAAAGATTTTTCATTACAAAAAGATATTCAACAGGCAGCATCCATGTTGTTCAATATTCCTGACTATGATATGTTACAATATAAAAAGATCATTTCTCAATTTGTACAATCGCTGTAAACCTGCAACTTTGCAAACTCAATAAATCATTTTTGACTACCCGAACAAAAGCACATCTCGGATTATTGGCTACTAATCTTTTCTTCGCTATAAATATAAGCGCTGTAAAATATTTTACTACAAACAAAATTGCCGGCCCATATGGGCTTAATGTGATTCGCCTTGGGGTTAGCGTAATTCTGTTTTGGTTTCTATTTATAATAAGCATTAATAAGAGGAAAATTGATAAAAAAGATATTGGGAGATTTTTATTATGTGCATTATTGGCCCTGGCACTTAACCAAATGCTATTCATGAAAGGTTTGTCATACACATATTCTATTCATGTATCATTGCTATTGCTTATTACACCCATACTTATTACGTTTATTGCGGCTTGGGTATTAAAAGAGCGACTGAATAATTTTAAAATTATTGGATTGTTCCTTGGTATTAGTGGTGCTGTGATTCTTATTTCATCAAGAGAAAACGCAGGTAAGGGGAATAATATTTTTTTGGGTGATATGCTTACCATATTAAGCGCTGTGTGTTATACATTTTATTTTATTTTGGTAAAACCATTAATGAAAAAATATTCGTCAATTGATGTAATGCGCTGGATTTTTACTTTTGGTTTTTTTATGATTTTACCTATAGGTTGGAAAGAGTTTACTGCAATAAACTTGTTACATTTTCAGCCGGCTGAATTTATTTTGCTATTTATGATAGTAGTGCCGGGTACATTTTTAGCCTATATTTTTAATGTATATGGAATAAAAGTTTTGGGAGCATCGGTGGCCGGAGCTTATATTTATTTGCAGCCTGTATTCGCTGTTATTGCTGCCATGGTATTTTTGCGTGAAGAATTATCAATGTATAAAATAATAGCGGCAGCATTAATTTTCAGCGGAGTTTTTCTTGCTAATAAAAAAGGTAGAATATAAATTCAAGTTCGACGTTATTCTTCTTTTTTAGGATAATCAAAAAACAATAACTCTTTTTTTGCTTTGGCAAAATCTTTCCATTTATCGGTATTAGCCTTTATCGCAAATACACTGCTGGTAGGCATATTATCGATACTTGCTTCATTAATTAACTGGTTGGCAAAAGCAGTAATGCCGGGATTGTGAGAAAATATGGCGGCACTTTTATATTTATCATCAATATCTTTTATCGTTTCAATAAAATTATTTATACATGCATCGTATAAAGCTGAAACAAGAATTATGGCATCCCCTTTTTTGCCTAATTCCTTAATAAAATACTCAGCTGTTTTTTTTGCACGTTTTGCCGGGCTTGAAATGAAAGCATCCACTTCAATCTCTTTTTTTCTTAAGCGCTTTGCCATTTTTGGCGCATCAGTTTTACCCCTTTCGTTTAACGGACGCTCAAAATCGCTTAGGGAGAAATCATCCCAACTGCTTTTTGCATGCCGTATAAGAAGAAGTGTTTTCATTTTAATTGCAAATTACAAAATCAATATCCCCTCACATTCTTTCCCTCCATATAATTTATAAACGCTTTATTAACTACACGATTACCGCCCGGAGTTGGATAATTGCCCGTAAAATACCAGTCTCCTAAATTGGTGGGGCAGCTTTCATGGAGATCTTCAATTGTTTGATAAATGACATCAACAGGAATAGAAATATCTTTAGGCGTTATCAATTGTGCAATTTTTTTTGATATTTTTTCAAGTGAAAAAGGTTTATAGATCTGTCTTATCAAATTCTCTGTATGCAATTGATTATTTCGCTCAAGTGTTTTGCATTTATGTAATATCTCACACAATAATTTATCCTGGTTTGTTTCTCTTATTAATTCTATTGCTGCCCGGAAGGCTACGAATTCACTGAGTTTGCTCATATCAATACCATAACAATCAGGATAGCGGATTTGTGGTGCAGAGGAAACAACAATAATTCTTTTTGGCTCTAAACGTGAGAGCATTCTTATAATACTTTCTTTTAAAGTTGTGCCTCTTACAATGGAGTCATCAATAACAACTAATGTGTCTTCATTTTTTCTTACAGTTCCGTATGTTATGTCGTAAACATGCTGTACCATTTCGTTACGGCTGCTGTCCTCAGTAATAAATGTTCTTAGCTTAACATCTTTTATGGCGATTTTTTCAAGCCTTATTTTCCTGTTGATCATCGCTGATAATTTCTCTTCATCATATTCCTTTTGCCAGCTTAATATTCGCTCTACTTTTATTTTATTAAGATAATCTTCTGCACCTTTTATTAAACCATAAAAAGCAGTTTCGGCAGTGTTAGGTATAAAAGAGAAAATAGTATTTTTAAGATCATGATCAATTGCGTTTAATACTGCCTCGCTTAAATGATAACCGAGGGCTATTCTTTCTTTATAAATTTTTTCATCACTTCCCCTTGAAAAGTAAATACGCTCAAAGCTGCAGGCTTTTCTTTCTTTTGGTTCGAGTATCTGTTCTATTGAAAAATTTCCTTCAGCATCTACCATCACTGCATTTCCCGGCATCAGTTCCTTCACTTCATTTTCGCCAACATTAAATGCAGTGCGTATTGCAGCTCTTTCGCTGGCAGCAACAACTACATTATTATCTACATAATAATAACATGGCCGTATGCCATGTGCATCTCTCATTACAAAACCAATTCCATTACCAGTAATGCCACCGAATGTAAAACCGCCATCAAAATAAGAAGTAGCTTTTTTTAAAACCTTGGTCATGTTCAAATTTTCAGGAAACTGCTCATCGGCCTTTACTAAAAAATGATGAATTACTTCCATCATGGCACCAAGATCGCTTTGCTTTTCAAATTCGTTTGGGTGGCAATTGATCAGAGAAAATAATTCATCTTTATTTACAAGATTAAAGTTTCCGGCAAGCGCAAGATTGCGTGCAGGTATAGTGTTGCGCTTAACAAATGGATGGCAAAATTCAACATTGTTTTTCCCCTGGGTTCCATAGCGTAGATGTCCGAGTAGTAATTCTCCTAAAAAATTTACATGTCCCTTCATTAACCCGGGATGTTGTTTTATATCAGGATGCGTTTTTTCTATCTCATTTATTTCTTTTGCTATTTGAGAAAATATATCTGCAATGGACTGATTGGCACTGCTTCTTATGCGATGAAGAAAAGGATAACCCGGTTCTGTATTAAGTTTTACAGTGGCGATCCCGGCGCCATCCTGCCCCCGGTTATGTTGTTTTTCCATTAAAAGATAGAGCTTGTTTAAGCCATACATTACTGAGCCATATTGTTGCTGGTAGTAAGAAAAAGGTTTACGTAAACGAATGAAGGCAAGACCGCATTCGTGTTTTATTTCGTCGCTCATGTATGAAAAGGAATCGATGACAAACGTTTGTAGAAATGCAAACGCATTGAATGTAAAGTTATGGTAAGAAAAGTTTGCAGGGAGATAAAACGAGCCCTATGTAATTAACAAAAAATCCAGAAATAAATAAATATTATTTGATTGCTGCAGTAGTATTGATTGTCCATTTTTTCATTTCTTCACAACCTTTGTATTCATTATCTATCTTAATATAGTAGGTAGGAATTTTTGTTGTGAACCATTTTTCAAGTGCATCATTTTTTTTCTCTTCCAAAGCTCTTTGGGCAATTCTATTATAATCGTCTTTCAGGTTTTCACGGTGTGGCTCGGTTTTAGAAATTATCTGAACAATGCGAACGCCTTTCTTTTCTCTTGCATCAGTAAATTCTGCCGGCTGAGAATATTCACCAATTTTAAGATCTTTCAGCATCAGCACCATATCTTTATCTAATTGATCAATGGTTAAAAATGTAGTACCATCTTTACCGGGAAGTCTGCCCCCTGTAAATTTACTGTTATCATCATCACTATAACGGGAAACAGCTTCGCCAAACTTTAGTGTTCCAGCTATCAGCCTGGCTCTTATAGAATCGAGCCTATGTTTTGTTTCAGAAATTTCTATTGAAGATACTTGAGGAACTTTTAAAATATGGCGTACAGAGGCATCATCTCCTGCACGGCTTATCATTTGAATAATATGATAGCCAAACTTTGTTTTAAATACACTTGATACCTGTCCTTCTTTTAGACTGAATGCTTTCCCAAGCCATATGGGGTCAAGGGCTTTTTGATTTCTGTTTATATCATACTTACCCCCGGTTTGCTTGCTGCCGGGATCATCAGTATACAACGATGCCAGTGTTTCAAATTTTTTAGTACCACTTTCAACCTGTTGTTTAAATTCTTTTAACTGGTCAATAGCATATTGTTCAAGCTCACGGCTTGCTTTGGGATAGAGCACTATTTGGCCAATTTCCAATTCAGATTCATAAAAAGTGAGACTATCTTTTGGTATGGTTTCAAAATATGCTTTTACTTCAGAAGGTGTAATTTTTATATCCTCTACAATTTTATTACGCATTGCCTGACCTAATTTTTGCTCACGAAAAGATTGCCGGAAATCTTCTTTTAACTGGTAAATAGTTTTGCCTGCAACCTGCTCCAGCGCATCTTTTGAGCCGTACTGACTTATAAAGTATCGTATTTTATTATCAATGTCAGCATCAATTTCTTCATCTGAAACAGGTATAGAATCTTTTTCAGCCTGCAGTACTAAAGCTTTAATACCAAGTGCTTGCTCTAACAAAAGGCATTTACCATTCGGGGGAATTTCCATTCCCTGACGCTGCATATCGTTTATGCTGTTTTCTATCTCACTTTTTAAAATGATCTTATCGCCAACAGTAGCAATGATTTTATCAGCAAGAACTTTTTTTGTTTGAGAAAAAACAGAGGTAATAGCAAGAAATAAGAAAGCAGTTAAATAAAATTTCTTCATAGTGTCAAAAATACAATGCTATTATTTAGAATGATCTTATAAAAGTTAGATATAAGTTAATTTGTTTTTCATTAAATTTTTTTATTACTACTTTTAAATCTAAACAAAAGGCTATGAAGAAGATATTTTTAAGTGCCTTGATTCTATTTACTTGTGTTGTTATTTCCTCTTCTCAATCAAAAAAGTTCCATAGAAATAATAAAAACAAAAAGCAGCAAAAACAAATTATTATGAAGAGTAAAGATGGAAAGCGTGATGCTGATTATATTGATTATGAACCTAAATAGCAGTATGAATTTTTACAATGTCCTCTTCACTTCTACCTCTTCGAAGGCTTCGATCATGTCGCCGGATTTAATATCATTATAGTTCTTGATGATCATACCACATTCCATGTTAGTGGTAACCTCTTTGGCATCATCTTTAAATCTTTTCAAGCTTCCCAATTCGCCTGTGTGAACAATGATACCTTCTCTTACCAAACGAATGCGGTTATTGCGGGCAACTTTACCATCCAGCACCATACAGCCGGCTACTGTCGCTTTATCAAATTTGTAAGTTTCTTTTATTTCTGCAACACCCAACACCTTCTCCTGAATTTTTGGCTCAAGCATTCCTTCCATTGCACTCTTCACTTCATCAATAGCATCGTAAATAATAGAGTATGTTTTTATCTCCACACCTTCATGCTCAGCAAGTTTTGATGCAGATAATGCAGGACGAACATTAAAGCCAATAATAACTGCATCGGATGCTGTTGCCAGCAACACATCACTTTCCGTTATCTGTCCAACACCTTTATGTACAACAGCTACAGCAATTTCTTCTGTACTTAATTTTTGTAATGAATCGCTTAATGCCTCAACTGAACCATCAACATCTGCTCGAATAAGAAGATTAAGTTGTTTGAAATTACCCAATGCCAGCCTACGTCCAATCTCATCTAAAGTAATATGTTTTTTAGCTCTTATACCTTGTTCACGAAGAATTTGAGCTCTTCTGTTTGCCACTTCTTTTGCTTCTGCTTCATCTTCATACACTTTAAAAGTTTCACCTGCCTGCGGAGCACCATTCAAACCTAAAATTAAAACCGGTGTTGCAGGCGGGGCTTCTTCACTTTTTTGATTGCGCTCATTAAACATTGCTTTCACTCTTCCATAATGTTGCCCTGATACCAAAAGATCACCTTGTTTTAAGGTGCCATTTTGTACAAGAATTGTTGCAACATATCCGCGGCCTTTATCAAGTGAAGCTTCAATAACGGTTCCGTTAGCTGATCTGTCAGGATTGGCTTTCAGATCCTGCAATTCGGCTTCCAGTAATATTTTATCCAGTAATTCATCTACATTTAAACCACTTTTAGCGCTAATTTCCTGACTTTGATATTTACCGCCCCAGCTTTCTACCAAAATATTCATCCCTGATAATTGTTCTTTTATTTTTTCAGGATTAGCCCCGTCTTTATCAATTTTATTAAATGCAAATATCATTGGAACATTTGCAGCCTGTGCATGAGAGATTGCTTCTTTTGTTTGAGGCATTACAGCATCATCGGCAGCAATAACTATTACGGCAATATCTGTAACCTTGGCACCACGGGCACGCATGGCAGTAAATGCTTCGTGACCGGGAGTATCTAAAAAAGTAATCGCTCTTCCATCTTTCAGCATTACCTCGTAGGCTCCTATGTGCTGTGTGATGCCACCGGCTTCACCTGCAATAACATTTGCATGGCGGATATAATCCAGTAAAGATGTTTTACCGTGATCTACGTGGCCCATGATTGTTACAATTGGGGGGCGTGGAACTAATTCTTCTTCTGTATCCACATCTTCCTCCTCTTCTAATTCTGCCTGGTCATCTACACCAATAAATTCCACCTCATATCCAAATTCACTTGCTACCAGTTCAATAACATCAGCCTCCAAACGTTGGTTAATAGAAACCATAATTCCCAGGCTCATACATTTACTGATAACATCAGCAAAGCTTACATCCATAAGATTTGCAAATTCACTTACAGAAATAAATTCAGTAACCTGCAACTTATTATCTGTTACTGCTTCGTCGCCCTGCAATTCAGCAGCTTCATCTCTTTTTGCTTTACGGTATTTTGCTTTTAAACTTTTTCCACGCCCGCCTGCACCTGCAAGTTTAGCTTGTGTTTCCCGTATTTTATCCTGTATCTCTTTTTGATCAATTTCTTTATCATCACGACGGGCAACTGCAGGAGCATTCCTGTTAAACCTGCCTCCACCGCCCTGCGGACGATTGCCCTGGTATGGGCTTATGGGTCTTTGGCCTTGACCTGTGCCAGGACCTCTTTGAAAATTTGACGGAGGAGCATTGCCCACTTTTTTCTGATCAACAGGTATGCGTTTTCGCTTACGTTTTTCATCCATTGGCCTTGGCTCATTATCAACCGGCAATTCAATTTTCCCCATTATTCTTGGGCCTTCTAATTTTTCTGCTTTTATATTTTCAATAAGCGGGGCTTCTTCTTTTTGAGATTCAGAAACTATTTCCTGTACTGATTCTGTTATAACTTTCGGTTCTTCTTTTTTCTTTCCTTTTTTTGCAGTTTCCTTTGGCTTATCCGACTCCTTTTTTTCCTCGGTCTTGCTCTTCTTTTTTGGCTTTGTAGATGAATCAATCGCACTTAGGTCTATTTTATCAATAACCTTTGGTTGTTCAATTTCCGGGACTTCTATTTTAGTTATTTCAGGAGTTGATGGTGGAGGCGGAGGTGCAGGTGTTTCTGTTTTTTCTTCTTCTTTAACTTCTTCAGCAGGAGGTGGAGGCGGTGTATCTTTTGCTTTTGCTGCTTCTTTCTTTTTTATTGAAAGATCTTCCTCATCCCTTTTACGTTTTAAATCTGCTACAGCATTTTTAGGCAAATCCACAAGTTCAGCTTTTTGTTTAGCTGCTTTATCCTGCTGGAATTCAGTTTGCAAAACACGGTACATATCTTCATTGATCTTGGAAGTAGGTTTAAGATCATCTCCATTAAAACCTTTGGACACAAGAAAATCTATCAAGGTATCCTTACCTATGTTAAACTCCTTGGCTGCCGCCATTAACCGTGGTGTATTTGCTTCTGACATATTTTAATAGCCCCTCCAAACCTCCCCGAAGGGGAGGTTTCTGAAATTTTTAATTATTTTTAATTATTTCCATTATCAAAAATTTGATTCTTAAGATTTAAAAGCCTTTCCTTCATTGAGATTTCTCAAGTCCTCCCTTCGGGAGGATTTAGGTGGGCTTTTTATTCCTTCTTAAACTCTTCAGTCAACACTCTCTTCACTTCTGCAATTGTTTCTTTTTCAAGGTCGGTTCTGCGTTCCAGTTCTTCATCTGTAAGGTCTATAACACTTCTTGCAGTATCGCAACCTACTCTTTTTAATTCATCAATAATCCATGTTTCAATCTCGTCGCTAAATTCATCCAGATCAATATCAAACTCCTCTGCTTCTCCTTCATTATCGCGGAATACATCAATCTCCAATCCTGTTAATTCACAGGCAAGTTTTATGTTCACTCCTCTGCGACCGATGGCAAGTGAAACCTGATCTGGCTTGAGGTATACGTTAGCATGTTTAGTTTCATTATCTATTTCCATGCTTGTTATTTTAGCAGGAGTTAATGAACGCTGTACTAACAGTTGTTGATTATTTGTCCAGTTGATAACATCAATATTTTCATTTTTTAATTCACGAACTATTCCGTGAATACGACTTCCCTTCATACCTACACATGCGCCTACAGGATCTATCCTGTCATCAAAACTTTCAACAGCAACCTTAGCTCTTTCCCCCGGGTCTCTTACAATTTTTCTTATTACGATAAGGCCATCAAAAATTTCGGGCACTTCAATTTCTAATAGCTTAGCAAGAAAAGAAGTATCTGTTCTTGAAACTATGATAACAGCCTGGCTATTTTTTAATTCAACCTTTTTTACAACGGCACGTACACTTTCTCCCTTTTTAAAATAATCAGAAGGGATTTGCTCGGATTTTGGAAGGATCATTTCATTGCCTTCTTCATCAAGCAATAAAATCTCTTTTTTCCAAACCTGATAAACTTCACCATTTACAATATCACCCACCCGGTCTTCATACTTTTTAATTAAAATGTTCTTTTTAAGATCATTGATACGGCTTGCCAATGTTTGCTTACCTGCTAAGATTGCACGCCTTCCAAATTCTTTTTGGATATCTACTTCTTCATACAATTCTTCGCCAACCTGGTAATCAGGTTCAATCTTAATTGCATCTTTATATTCAATTTCAGTAAGGGTGTTATAAAGATCATCATCATCAACAATTGTTCTTCTCCTGAAAATTTCAAGGTCACCTTTTTGGTCGTTTACAATAACATCGAAGTTTTCATCCGATCCGTATTTTTTACGGATGAGGGTTTTAAAAACATCTTCCATCACTTTCATAAGTGTGGGCCTGTCAATGTTTTCAGCGTCTTTAAATTCCTGAAAGGAATCGATTAAATTAATACTTGCCATACAATATGGAGTTTAAAAAGTTACCAGCACTTTTGTGTGCTTAACCTGATTAAATAAAATATATGTTGTTTTACTAACAGCTTTTTTCCCTTGCCCTGTTCTTTCTTCTAACATTATTCCTGCCTGTCCGGCAGGCAGGTCTTCATCATTTACTGCATCTAATTTTCCTTTTTTTTTTGTTCCGTCATTCATTGTAACCTCTACAGTTCTGCCAATATTTTTTTTGTATTGGCGATGAAGTTTTAAAGGCTCATCCACGCCGGGAGAAGAAACTTCCAGAGAAAAATCTCCATTTGGAAACAAATCTGATTCTTCAATTTGCTTATATAATGCCCTATTTACTTTGATGCATTTTTCAATAGTTATACCATTGTCTGCATCCAAAAAAACCTTGATATTATTTCCCGGAATTATTTTCACTTCCACCAAAAAAACATCTTCACTACCCTTTAACTGGGTATTTATATACTCCTCAATAGCTTTTGGTTTGGTATCAGAAATCATCCTGTGCTACAGTTTTATGAAAAGAAGAAGGGAACGATTCCGTTCCCTTGCACTGTTTCTTTCATCCGCTGCAAATATATAACAAATACTATTTATGTTCCAAATTATTCTCGGCTTTCAGGTTAGCAAATTATAGTTAAATATCGGATTGTAAATATTATAATTGAATAAAGCGATATTTTTACATAATGAATATTATCCGTTTAGCTGGCGAAATTTTTCTTATCTACATTTTATACAAATTGGTATTTGAGTTTATTATTCCAATTTATCAAACTACAAAAAAAGTAAAAAACCAATTTGGCGAAATGCATAATAAGATGCAAGACCAAATGAATACTTTTACTAAGCAACAAAATAACACTGCTACAAAACCTGCCGAACAATCTGCAAAAAAAGAAGATTATATAGATTATGAGGAAGTGAAATAGATGATAAGCTTTGGGTAAGTTATAGGTTTAAATCTTCTATTTTCATTCCATCTTTTAAAAAAACTGTTTGTAGGCCTGTTGCTTTTGCGCCTTCAATATTTTGGATAGAATCATCAATAAATAATGTTTGTGATGGGTTTAAATTATTTTCTTTTAAAACAATTTCATAAGCTTCTTTATCGGGTTTGCGATACCCCATTTCGTGTGAATAATATGTATTTTCAAAGTAACTCTGCAAAAAATCTTTACCAATCTGTTCTTTGTAAATTTTAGTAAATGCCTTTAAGTGAATGATGTTTGTATTGCTGAGTAAATACAATTTATACTTAGATCTGATAGCCTGAAGCGTATTCAATGCTTCGTTGTTAAAGCTTAACAGCATTGCATTCCAGGCTTTTTCTATTTGCTGATTGTTTAATTTAGAATTTGTAGATTTTTTAAACTCATTATAAAATTCTTCTTCATTTATTTTCCCTTCTTCTAAGTGCTGAAAGAGAGGATTGGCCCTTTTCTGGGAATACATGTCATCAAAATGCATTACTCCTAATTCCTGAAAAGCTTTACTGGTTTTACCATAATCAATATTAAAAATAACTCCACCAAAATCAAAAATGATTGCCTTAATATTTTGCATGAAAGAATTAAAAGGATTTTATCAGCCTTAGCTGAATCATTTTTTTCTCTTTAGAAATACCGTAAGCAAGATTGGCAAGAAGTTTATTAAAGGGAGCTAATAATAATCCTGCACCATAGTCTGTATGCCATGTATCGGAGGTTTCCCCTGGCTGCCAAACCCTGCCTTCATCATAAAAAACAGTGAACCCGATTTTGCCATTCATTAAATAACTTCTCATATTGGTAATAAACCTTAACTCGTTGCTGTTTGCAAATGCAGTTTTACCAAAAAATCTTTCTCTTCTATAACCCCGAAGATCATCTGCACCGCCAATATGCGGTAGTTGATAAAATAGAGGGTTTCCGGAAACTGTACCTCCACTGCCGCGGATGGCTAAGGAAAATTTAGAAAATAATGGAATATAAAAATTTACAATGCCTGTATATCTTTGAAAAGATTGGCTTTGCGTGATATTTTGAAAATGCGAAGCATTTGCTACAAAGGATAATCCCGCAGTAGGTACAATAGAATCGTTTAATAAAGTTAGCTTATAACTAAAACTGGCGCCGGCATAATTATTTTGATTGTAAATATTTGGCTGGAAAGGCGCTATTCTTTTTGCAATAAACCTTGCCGTATCATTAATAATTTTTACACTTTGATAAAAGCCTGAAATATTTATTGTGTTTTTCCCAAAATTTTGTTGCAAACCAATACTACCTGAAATTTCCTTTGAACGTGTCCTGTTGAATTTTACATCTTTTGTGGTGTACAACGATTCATTACCAAGGCCGTAAAAATTTATCCATCGGATAGCATCATAATCAGCATTTAAAAGAAGATCCCAGTTTCCAATGAAACGGGGAAACAATCCCTGATAAAAATAACTGAATGCTTTTTGTGATATGGAATATTTTACTCCAATACTCTGCTTATATGCAAAAGGAATTTTTCTCCATTTATAATGCGTTAAATTATACCCTAAACCTACAAAAAACGGATCTTCATTAGTGTAACCTAATATAGGGCTTATACCTTTTTTATCTGCATTGTAAGTATCGTAATAATATGAATGTATGGCGCTGTCTGATGAAAGATGAAGCCTGTTTTTATTGCCAATAAAAACATTATTTCTGTCATCATATACCTGAATTTTTTTTCCTTCTTTTAAATTATTTATGATAGAATCTTTTCCGTCACCGCCAATAATTCTGATCTTTATTTCGGGAGATATATTCCCATTTATTTGATAAACATCTTCGCCAGATAAGCCGTACATTCTTACTTCTTTTGTTTCATCACTTTTAAATGTTCTTGAATAAAAAGGTGTGTCATGTTTTTTTCCTTCTTTATTTATTTTATAAACATTAATTGCAGTTTCATTTTCATTTAGGCGGTTAATATCAAAATATTCATTTCCTTTACTACCTACTATTTCCACTTCTTTAGCCAAATATTTATAATATTCTGTTGCATATTCCACCAAATTATTTCGCCGTGATTTTAATTTTGCAATAATTTCATTTCCCCTTATGGCAAAAATTTCAGGCGGCATTTGTTTTATAGAAGATTCTATAGCATTATCAGTAAGTGATTCCTGCAGATTTTTGGCAATAGATTCCCATTGGTCTTGTCTCACTTTATTAGTTAGCAGCCTGTCAAGGAATCTTCTTTCTACAATCCCTATATCGTGAATTTTATAATCGAACGGTTGAACATATTTCATTCCGGCCGCTGCAATAACTAATTTTAGCAGTACGCCATCAAAACTAAAAAATGCCTGGTCTCTGTCAGTAGGAATGGGTACATATATTTTTTGATTTCCTGAATCAACAGTTCCCCATTTCCATTGATCCAGGTGCCTGTCCCAGTCACCAATTACCATATCAAATAATCTTGCTTTTACAAATGCCAACTGATCAACTTGTTTATCATTGTCTTCAAAAATTTTATCCATCATTTCATCTGAGCCATTAAATTTTTTAAAATTTAAAAAGTTATCGGCATCACTCCAGTCTCCTGAAGGCCGTTGTTCAAAAAGATACAATCTGTTGCCATAAACTTTATTTAAAGAATCGAGCTTTGGTTGCTGCGGTACATAAATAAATTTTGGAGAGGCATGTGGAATGCCTGCAGCCTGTGCCATTAAGGGCACGCCTAATGCACCGTATGGGTGAGACATGGAAATTTCATCATTTGCAATATGTTGAATAAACGTACCATGAAAAATTTTGGGAACAAGTATGTCAAGAGTTTTATCAACGCTTCGTAATGCATAATCTTTGCCATCAGCAGTTTTAACATGTAATGATTTTGATTGATGGCCGCCGCCTTTTTTAAAGGCAGTTATTCCTCCCTGTAATGTATCAAGCATTACAACAGGAAAAACCACCGGAGTAGTCCATTCTTTACGATAATTCTTACCCCAAAGCCATTGATAAAAAGATGAACGTTTGTATTCGGGGCCAGCGGCTATTTTTTTGTATCCTAAAGAATCAGAGTTTTGTGCAAATGCTACGTTTTGAAGATTTAGAACTAATAAAAGTGCAATGCAGCAGTTATAAATATTTTTCATTAATGATTATTATTTGATCAATTAATATTAAAAACCCTGCCATTATTAATTAAATGCTTAGTAAAGATAAAATTTATAGTGAGGAAGAAAATAAAAAGGGGTTTGAATTTTCAAATCCTAACTGAATGTTTTGTGGCCCCACCACGACTTGAACCTGGGACCACCTGACTAATAGGCTTTACCCAAATTTATTTAAGAGTACATTACCCGAGTGATGTATTAGCGGCATTTGCATTGGCTTTGCATGGTTAATTCTAATGGTTTGGTTATTTGAGAAGCTAAAAAAAAGGCTGAACATGAAATAAAGAAAGGCGGATAGATATTTGTACAAGTAATTCAATAAACTTTTTTAAAAATGAAAAAAATATTTCTTCCTTCAATTGTCACCCTCTTATTTATTATATTTTTCTCATCCTGCGACACAAAAAAGGAAAAAAAACATAAGAAGAAAGATAAAGAGGAGCAAACAACTTCTTCAGCCCAAAATCAAAATGTACAGGATAATAATTCTGCCATTGACTGTGACACAAGTTTTTGGAAATATGTTTACAACCCTGATAGACTTGAAGTGATTGATAAGTGCAAAGCTGTTACCGGTGTAATAGATGAAAGCAGCGCAGACGAAGATGGCGACCAGCACATGTTGTTGAAATTAGACAACGGTCAGGAAGATTTGCTAACAAAAAAGAATATGAAAAAGAAGCAGGGTGATTTAGTTATTGAAGCCGTATGTGCAAACAAAACGACACTGCCAAAAGTTGGCAATACTTGTAATGGATATATCAATAAAATTCAAATTCCAAAATTGGGAGACCATGTAAAGGTTACGGGAAGCCTGGTAATTGATAGTCATAACGGCTGGGAAGAAATACATCCAATAACAAAAATTGAACTTCTGAAATAAAGCAATGAAAACATCAATGAAGTGGGCTTTTGTTCTGGGTTTTCTTGGCTTTGCAACATCATTCGGCGCTCATATTGTTGCAGTAAATCTTCCATTTTATGCAGAGAAAGTAGGCATCGGTTTAACCATGATTGGGTTACTCATTGCCATTTATGATTTTGCGGAGATAGTTGCTAAACCTGTATTTGGCGGCCTGGCAGATAAAAAGGGAATGAAGAAAGCCCTATATCTCGGTATCATTATTTTCATTCTTGCGTCACTGTTATATCCTTTTGTTCCACCAAAATTTTTAATCGTAGTTAGATTTTTACAAGGATTAGGAGGTGCAGCACTATCCGCAGTATCGCTTGCAATGGTAGGAACATTGTACAAAGACAATAAGGGGAAAGCCTTCGGCATTTACAATGCCATTAAAGGTTTAGGTTATGTTGTTAGTCCAATTATTGGCGGCGCAATTGTGATGAAGTCAAGCTTTGCAGGCATCTTTTATGCCTGTGCAGGCATAGGATTAATAGCATTGTTACTTGCATTTACATTACCTGCCGATAAACAGAAAGTTGCAGGAGCATTTGATGATGACGATGATGATTTTTCTTTCAAATCTCTCTTTGGTGTTTTTAAAAACAAGACGTTGATGCCCTGGTTTTTAATCATTGTAATCAACATGTTTTTTGTGGGTATTTTGTTCGGCTTCTTACCCGTTCGCATTCATGAGTTAGGATATAATGCTTTTAATACAGGACTGCTTTTATCTGTAACAACCATTTCTTATTTAGTAATTCAACCTGTAGCTGGGTGGCTTGCTGATAAATTCAATCAGGTACTGATACTTCGTATAGGGATGTTATTATCCATTCTTTCAACCGCAGCTATACCCTTTGTAACGGGTCCGCTTTTAATTATTACCTGCATTATTGCAGGTATAGGAATTGGCGTGGTATGGACAAATACTGATACACTTGTAAGCAATCTTGCAAAGGAAAATGAAATGGGTGCAACAATGGGAGCAGCAGGTTCTTTCAAAGAATTGGGAGATATGATTGGTCCCTTACTGATGGGAGCAATCTCACAGGCATTAGGCTTACAATGGGGCTTTGTGATTTGTGCTGTGTTGGGTGGTATAGCGTTGCTGGTAACAATAATGGTAGCTAAAAAACCAAAAAAAGTAATAGCAGAGTAGCAATGTTCTCTGTTCAATTAAATAATAAATCGCATGAACCTTTTTGATAGGATAATTCATTTCTCCATTTACAATAAATTGACAATTGGTTTCTTAACCCTTGCCTTAATCATTTGGGGAGTTTATTCAGCCGCACATTTACCAATTGATGCACAGCCGGACATTACTAATAACCAGGTGCAGATAAGCACCAATGCACCTACACTTGGAGCACAGGAGGTAGAACAATACATTACTGCACCAATTGAATTAGCATTAGCAAACATTCCCAAAGTCATTGAAAGCCGTTCTATATCCCGTTCTGGTCTATCTGTAATTACAATTGTCTTTGACGATAATGCAGATATTTATTGGGCACGACAACAGGAGAACGTTTAAAAGAAGCAGAAGCAGAAATACCTAAAGATGCAGGAACACCAACAATGTCGCCCATTTCAACAGGCTTGGGAGAAATATATCAATACATCATAAAACCAAAAACAGGCTATGAAAATAAATATACTGCAACTGATTTAAGAACTATACAAGATTGGATTGTTACAAGACAATT
>JALYYX010000108.1 GCA_030946075.1 Bacteroidota bacterium
GCACGACAGTACCTTTTATCTTTTGGTAAGTAACGGCGATATTGAAACTTTAAAATTCCAGGGAGATTCAATCGTAAAAAGCAAAAGTAAATTCCCCGATGCTGATAAAAAAACAAATGAGTTTGAAACATTGTATTATGATGATGATTTAGGGTTGGTAATGCTGTGTAAAAATTGTGAGGATGATAAAAAGAAAGTTGTAACTGCTTTTCAATGCAAGCCAGATTCATCTGTTTATACCCCTGCATTTGAAATTGATGTAAAACCAATAGCAGAAAAAGTAAAAGAAGATAAATTTCACTTTAAGCCTTCTGCTGCTGCTATTAATCCCCTAACCAAGGAGCTTTACATTCTTGCATCAGTAAATAAGCTTTTGGTAGTTGCAGATAAAAAAGGAAATGTAAAAAATGTGTATACCCTTGACCCTACGCTGTTCAATCAACCTGAAGGAATTACTTTTACACCGTGGGGCGATTTGTTGATTTCAAATGAAAAAGGTGAAACAGATAACGCAACCATTTTAATTTTTAAACCAACAAAAAAAGGTTGATGAAAAAGGTTTTAGCTCTCTTAAGTTTTTGCACATTATTATTCCAATCATATTGCCAGTCGCAAACGCCTGATAGTTTACAACAACGGATAATTTTAATTGGTGATGGCGGTGAGCTTGCCAGTGGCCGTCAGCCAGTGATCTGGGGAATAAGAAATACCATCCCTTTTGATAAAAAAACCACAATTGTTTTTCTTGGCGATAATCTTTATCAAAATGGTTTGCCCGATGAATCTGTGGCAGGTTACAACACCATAAAAGCTCCGTTGGATTCCCAAATAATAATTGCAAATGGTACTGATGCCAAAGTGTATTTTATACCCGGCAATCATGACTGGAATAATGGCTATCCCGGAGGATGGGAAAGTATTCAAAGGGAGCAGGCTTATATAGATAATTTTGGAAGCAAAAATGTAGAATTTTTTCCTAAAGACGGATGTCCCGGCCCTGAATTAGTAAACCTTACACCTGATATAGCTCTAATAATAATGGATAGCCAGTGGTGGTTACATCCTTATGATAAACCTGGTATTGAGTCTGATTGTCCATACAAAACAAAGGCCCAGGTATTAACTCAGTTAGACGACCTGCTATCAAAAAATTCAAAGAAACTTGTATTATTTGCATTGCACCATACTTTCCGGAGCTATGGCATACATGGCGGGTATTTTACTTTAAAACAATATATTTTTCCATTAACTGATGTAAATCCCAAATTGTACATTCCATTACCTGTTATTGGCTCTGTATATCCGATAACAAGAAAAATATTTGGAACCACTGAAGATATGTCTCACCCTTTATATGAAAGCATGATAGCTGATATAGAGAAAGTGATAAAAGTCCATCACAATGTAATTTATGTTGCAGGACATGAACATACATTACAATTAATTAAGGATAGCGGATATTATTATGTTGTAAGCGGAGCAGCAAGCAAATCTACACGTGTTTCCAAAGGAAAAAATTCTTTATTCGCATCCGATAAAAAAGGTTTTGCAATACTGGATGTATCAAAAAATAAAAATGTAAGCGCAAGTTTTTATACCGTAGATTCAGAAAAAGTAAAACAGGAATTCAATGCAAGCCTTTTTAATTTTTCATCGCTGCCAACTCCCGAAAATCCAAACGATACTTCACGTGAGGCCGAAATTGTTTTTAATGACAATGCAATAATTTCTGCCAGTGATAAATATAAAAGTGCAACCGGCTTTAAGCAGGTTTTTCTTGGAGATAATTATCGAAAAGAATGGAGCACTCCAATTACATTAAAAGTATTTAATTTAAGAAGAAGCGGCCTGCACGTTGTAAGCATGGGCGGTGGCAAACAAACAAAATCTTTACGACTCAAAGATAAAAACGATAAAGAATGGACATTAAGATCTATAGACAAAGATCCTGAAAAAGCAATTCCGCAAAATCTGAGACATACACTGGCACAAGGCATTGTTCAATACCTTATATCGGCAAGTTACCCCTATGCACCGTACATAGTTCCCGGCTTATCACAGGCTACAGGCGTATCTACCACACACCCCCAATTTTATTATGTTCCTGATGATCCGGCATTTGGAATTTACAGAACAATGTTTAAAAACACCGTTTGCCTTTTGGAAGAAAGAGACCCAACTGCTGATGCAAAAGATACAAAAACCACAGCCAAGGTTATCAATAAAATAATTGATGATCATGACAATCATGTTGACGAAGTCGCCTATTTAAAAGCCCGGTTGCTCGATAATGTAATTGGTGATTGGGACCGGCATTTTGATCAATGGAAATGGGTAACAACAGATACCGGAAAAGGGAAATTATATTACCCTGTACCAAGAGACAGAGACCAGGCATTTTACAATTCTGATGGGCTGTTAATAAATTATCTGGCAAAAAATCAATACCCCTATTTACAAGGATTTAAAAAAAATTTCAGGGATATAAGATGGTTTAATTATGAATCACGTGATATTGACAGAATTTTTATGACCCGGTTAAATGAAACTGACTGGAGAAATACAATCGCCAAATTTCAGCAGGATCTAACTGACAAATCCATCGATTCATCGGTAAAAAAATTGCCGCCGGAAATTTATTCTATGGATGCACAAACCATAACAGATAAACTTAAGATCCGCAGAGATGAACTAATGACCCAAGGAATTAAATTCTATAAATTCCTTTCAAAAGATGTAAATATTATTGGCAGCAACAACCAGGAATATTTTAAAGTGCAGAATAAGGGTGATAGCCTACAGGTAATCGTTTATAGAAAAGGAAAGAAAGGAGATTCCACAGGCATTATTTATAATCGTTCATTCCATCCTTCGGTTACAAAAGAAATTCGCTTGTACGGACTGAACGGAAATGACAAATTTGAAATTGCAGAAAATACTAATTCAAAAATAAAAGTTAGAATGATTGGAGGAAAAGGGAATGATACATTTAATATTAAAGGTAACGTTCGCAATTATGTGTACGATCTTAAAAACACTGATTCCACCTATGAAAAAAATGGCATTATAAATTCTAACAAAACAAAAGTTGATCTTTCCACAAACCCTCTGGTAAACGAATACAGACCTTATGGATACAATTACAATATTTATCGCTTTCCCCAGTTAAATGTAGCTTACAACGAAGAAGATAAGCTGCTGGTAGGGTTTGGATTTTCTGCAAAAACTTTCGGCTTTAGAAAAGAACCCTATTCAACATATCAAAAACTTGCCACTTTATATTCGCCTGCTCATGGTGCCTATCAAATAAAATACCAGGGAATTTTTAATTCCGTTTTTTTAAATAAAGATATTATTCTGAATGCGGAAATGGTAAATCCCACACTTAATAACTTTTTTGGCTTAGGAAATACAACAGTGTTCGATAAAACAAAACCCCTGGAATATTACAGAGTGCGATATAAATATATTCAAACAGAATTGCTTTTGCGAAAAGGATTTAACAATCATGTACTTGATGTAAGTTTTGGCCCTTCCTATTATCACTATTGGAATAAATATTCTGATAATAAATCGCGGATACTTGGTACTACACCTTTTTTAATTGATTCGGCAAATGTTTACAGCAATAAAGATTATTTAGGCGGCAAACTAAGGATTGATATAAATTTTATAAATGATGAATTAATTCCCAGCCGCGGGGTTATATGGTTAAATGAATTTAGCTCCATGGTAGGGCTAAACAGTAACAGCAATAACATTACAAAGTTTACATCTGATATGACGGTGTATGCAAGCATGAGTGAAGAAAGAAAGTTCGTTACAGTATTAAAATTTGGCGGCGGACATATCTTCAGTAAAAACTTTGAGTTTTTCCAGGCACTTAATCTGGGTGCTAATAATATTTTAAGAGGATTTAGAAAGCAGCGTTTTTCAGGGTCATCAACACATTATGCAAGTGCCGAAGAACGGATAAAAATATTTAAGTCTAAATCTTATATTTTACCGGGAGATGTAGGTGTAATAGGCTTTTATGACGTTGGTAAAATTTGGATGCAGAATCAAAGTTCCAAGCAATGGCATCAATCTTATGGCGGAGGGTTTTATTATTCTCCTTTTAATATTGTTGTACTTTCCGCAACTATTGGCTTTTCTGATGAGGATAAATTGTTTAACTTTTCACTTGGTACAAAATTCAGATTAACATTTTAAAGTATGGACAATC
>JALYYX010000128.1 GCA_030946075.1 Bacteroidota bacterium
TAAAATACAGTGATTCGCCGGCAAATAGTTGCAGCCCAAATGGCTTTAGCGGAGAGGAGGCTTGTATGCTTACACGCTTTGCAGGGATGAGCAATACCTTAAGCTCTATAGGAATTTATGGTTATAAACCTGATGATGATATAAATGAAATAACAGCAAAACAAATATCTCAAATGCTGTGGTATTTTGTTGATGGTAAAAGCCGAAGTAAGCAAGAGGCTTCACCCGAAGAAAAACACAATTTTAACGAATACCACACCGCATTTACAGATATGGATACAGTTTTTTTACAAAGCAAAAAAACAAGCAGATGGTGGATGCAGCTTCCGGATAAACAATTGATTGCCTGTAGCTACAACGATTATGTAAATGCAAGCAATAATGAAATTCCCGAAAGATGGTTAAGAGCACAGGAAAGGCAATAATTCAATTTGACGATCAGACAATGAAATAATTTATGAAGCTTTCTTATTTTTTATTTTCGCTTTCTTATTTCTTATTCATCTCCTGCTCTGTTACCAAACAAATAGCAAAGCAGGCAGATAAAATTTTATTACAGGATTCTGCTGTAAGTACAGGCCACATTGGTATTTGCATTTATGAGCCTGCTACAAATAAATATTGGTATACTTATCAGGCAGAAAAATATTTTGTTCCCGCCAGCAATACCAAATTATTTTCTTTATACGCCGGTATGAAATATTTAGGGGATAGTTTGCCTGCCTTTAGATATTATGATGATGCCAATGAAATAATAATTGAACCCACAGGTGACCCCACCTTTTTACATGCTGATTTTAAAACACAAAGAGCTTTTAGCTTTCTAAAGTATAAGAACAAGCCGGTTTCAATTATTAATAATAACTGGAAAGAAAATGCATTGGGCTTTGGTTGGTCGTGGGATGATTACCTGAGCAGCGATATGGTAGAAAGAAGTTCGTTTCCCATATATGGAAATCTTATTAAATGGATTCAGGTAAAAGATAAGCCTGCACAAAACAAACAGGAAGGCAATCTTGTATTTTCGGAACCGGATGTAAACTGGAAAGTGAATATTAGTGATGACTCCACCTTCAGAAATTTCTCTGTGAAAAGAAACAGAACAGAAAATATTTATCAAATAACTTTTGGTAGTGAAAATAGAAAGGAACAGCAAATACCTTTTGTAACAAATGGAATTGAATCTGCCATTACACTTTTAAAAGATACTTTGAACCTGCCCGTTTTAAGCAAAGCATCGTATTCGGGAAATTTAAAAATATTTTATTCACAGCCATCTGACTCACTTTATACAATAATGATGCATCGCAGTGATAATTTTTTTGCCGAGCAAACATTGTTAATGGCAAGCAATGAAAAGCTTGGTTATATGAGTGATGCAAAAATGATCGATTATCTTTTAAAAAATGATCTGAAAGATCTTCCTCAAAAACCAAAATGGGTTGATGGCAGCGGACTAAGCCGGTATAATTTATTTACACCAAAGGATTTTGTTTTCATTTTGCAAAAATTAAAAAATGACTTTGGTTTTGAAAGGCTAAAAGTTATTTTACCAACAGGGGGAACAGGTACGCTTTCTTCTCTTTATAAAAAAGACAGCGGATATATTTTTGCAAAAACAGGTACCCTTAGCAACCATGTTGCCCTTAGCGGATTTCTTATTACAAAAAAGAATAAGCTCTTGGTCTTCTCCATTTTACCGGGTAATTTTATAACCCCGGCAATACCTGTACGTAAGGCAATAGAAAAATTTTTATCCCATATCAGGCAACGTTATTAAAAAAGGGGGTATCTAACCAAAACAAACCTCTTAAAACGAAAAACCACATTACTAATTAAAATCTTTTTTATGAAAAAAATGTTTACGCTGTTACTGCTTATCCTGACAGCATTTACCTTTAAAGGTTCAGCACAAACCACCAACTGTACCGCCGATTTTACTTTTTCCGTTTCGGGCTTATCAGTAACATTTACCCCTGTAATCACAACCAGTACCTCAACCTATCACAATTACTGGAGGTTCGATGACGGAGCTATATCATCTGACATCTCTCCTGTTCATCTTTACGCAACCGCAGGAACATATACGGTTACTCATATTTTCTACAGGGCCGAAAATGGTGTAGCAGTTTGTATTGATTCGGTTAAAAAAATTGTACAAATAAGCAGCACAACAATAAGCTGTAATCTTCATGCAGGATTTTCTTTTGAAAGAGATCCTTCACAACCGAACAAAATATCTTTTATAAATCGTTCCACGCCTGCATCAGATATTCACAATACAAAATGGAGTTTTGGTGACGGAACTTATTCATACGATTTTAATGCATCTCATGTTTATGCAAATCCCGGTACATATACCGTATGCCTGATAGTACAAAAAGACAATACTTGCCAGCGGGATACATGCGCACAAATTCAGATACAATCACCAACTACACCCATTTGTAATGTAAGTGCATACTTTATATGGCACGCAGACAGCATACATTTAAATAAAATTTATTTTGGAAATCTGTCATCGCATTTTGAGGCAGGTGATTCCATTCGCTGGAGCTTTGGTGACGGATCATATTCTACTGATGTAAATCCCACACACATTTATTCTCAGCCAGGCACTTATAATGTTTGTATAAGAGTACAAAAAAAGACAACTGCAGGAACAACCCCGTGCGTAAAAGAAGTGTGTAAGCAGGTTACTATTCTATCCGAATGCAGGATCGAGGCTAATTACAATTTTGAATTTGATGCAACAAATAAAAATAAAGCGTATTTTAAAAATACCAGCACGCCTTTAACTTCAGTTATATACGTTCAATGGAATTTTGGTGATGGCACTTCTTCCAATGCAATGAACCCTGATCATATATATGCTCATACTGGTGTTTATAATGTTTGCTTACGAATTTCAGCCAGCAGCACCTGCTACAGGGAAATCTGCAAAACCGTCGAGATAAATGAGCCCGAAATTAATTGCCTGGATATTTCTAAATTCAATTTAATACGATCAACCGTAAATTGTCTTGAATTTAAGTTTGCTCCTGTAAATCACAATCCTAACTGGAAATATCATTGGTCATTCGGCGATGGAACAGGCTCCGATGATATGATGCCATCACACCTTTATAATCATTCAGGAAATTACACGGTTTTTCTCACTGTTTTTAAATCATCTAACTGTGTGTCCACTTCATACAAGATTGCAGAAACAGGCGCATGCTTTAGCTGCAGTAATATTTGGGTTAAATATGAATACTCCCGTGTTGCGGGTATGCCAAATAAAATTTATTTTCATGCCCTTAGCAATTATCCGATTTTATCACAAAGCTGGACTATTACAAAACTTTCTGTTAGCGGGTATACAACGGTTACTCTCACCCAAGCCAATCCTGATTATATTTTTAATGAGCCCGGAGATTATCGTGTGTGTTTAAGAGCAATTACTT
>JALYYX010000131.1 GCA_030946075.1 Bacteroidota bacterium
GCGAAGAAAACTATTCAACAACTGGAGGGATAGCAATTTTCCAAAATCGGCTTTATATTTTACCTTTCTGTTTCAAACTAAATTAAATACTGTTTATGAAAACAATTTGCTTATTGTTATGCTGCGCCATAACACTTATCACCTCTGCACAAAAATCAAACGATCAAAAAAATGACAAACGCTTTGCCGGAATGGACACTGCCTTTGCCCGCATTTTAAAAGACTGGCATGTTGCCGGATTTGCAGTTGCAGTTGTAGAAAAAAATAAAATTATTTATGAACAGGGTTTTGGTTATCGTGATGTTGAGAAAAAATTACCCGTAACTCCAAATACCCTTTTTGCTATTGGCTCCTGCACAAAAGCTTTTACCGCATCTCTTATAGGTTTATTACAAAAAGAGGGAAAAGTAGATATTGATAAACCTGTGGAACTCTATTTACCCTCATTAAAATTCTTTAACGATCCAATGAACAATACCATTACTCTCCGTGATATGATGAGCCACAGAACAGGGTTACCAAGGCATGATCTTTCATGGTATTTTTTTTCTTCGGGTTCCCGTGACAGTATTTTGCAGCGGGTTCAATACCTGGAGCCTACCGCAGCAGTAAGAGATAAATGGCAGTACAACAATTTTATGTTTGCAGCACAAGGAGCGGTGGTAGAAAAACTTACAGGCAAAAGCTGGGAAGAAAATGTGAGAGAAAATTTTTTTAAGCCGCTTGGTATGGTAAATTCAAATTTTACTATAAAAGATTGGGGAGGATACAATGATGCATCGATTGGATATGGAATTAAAAAAGACAGCATCATAAAAAAACTTGATTATTATAATATTGCTGCAATGAGCCCTGCAGGTGCCATTAACAGCAGCGTTCACGAGATGGCCAACTGGGTAATAACATGGATCAATGGAGGAAAATATAATGGTAAAGAAATTATCCCTGCTAACCATTATACACAGGCAATTACTTCACAGTCAATTGTTGGCGGCGGTTTACCCACCAAAGAAAAGCCCGACCTGTTTTTTGCGACGTATGGTTTTGGATGGGGAATGAATTCCTATAAAGGTCATTATCGTGTGGAGCACGGCGGAAACATTGATGGCTTTTCTGCAAGCACCTCTTTCTTTCCCACAGACAGCATAGGCATTATTGTTCTTTCCAATCAAAATGGTTCAAGTGTACCCAGTATAGTTAGAAATTTACTTGCAGACAGGTTGTTAAATCAAAAATATTTTGACTGGAACAATGATATAAAAAAACAGGCACAAAAAAATAAAATGGCTGAGGCGGAAGCAAAAAAATCTTCAGTATCAAACAGAAAATTAAATACTTCTCCTTCCCATTCTTTAAAAGAATATACAGGCGCTTACAATAATCCGGGTTATGGAAATTTTGAAGTGCACTTAAATAAAGATTCATTATTTGCAAAGGGCGGCGAAAACACTTTGTGGCTGCGCCATTATCATTATGATGTATTTGATATTTTGGTAAAAGATAAAGAGGGAGAGATTGATACCGCTGAGGTTGCACCATTTAAATTTCAATTTCAAATGAATACATCAGGAGATATTGAAAGCCTTTCAGTTCCATTTGAAGCAGGCTTAAAGCCCATTGTTTTTACAAAACAGTTAAAAGCGAAAGATGTAAACAAAGAAGAGCTCCAAAAATATACAGGAGAATATAACCTGAATGGCGCAACAGTTAAGATATATATCAAAAATGACAAAACTCTGTATGCCTTGGTTCCTGGCCAACCTGAGTATGAGTTAGTGCCTGTTGATAAAGATAAATTCGGATTAAAAGTGATCTCAGGATATTTTGTACAGTTTTCTGTGGATGATAAAAATAAAGTTACTGATCTCACATTCATTCAGCCCAATGGAAATTTTAAAGCAATTAAAAAATAAACTTGTTGTGTAAGAATTTCTTTAATACTTTTTTAAATAAAATTTAATTAGCTTAAGCATTATTTACCATCCTTCAACTAACTGCGTATGCCAAACAAGATATTATTTCTTCTTTGTTTTTCTTTAGTTGCACTCATTGCTAATGGCCAAAAAATTTCTGAAGAAATCTCATCAAACAAAATAATAGAAACAGTAGATACTTTTAATTTCCGTTTTCCTTCTGAAAAATTATTTATTCATTTTGATAAACCTTATTATTCAATAAATGATACCATATGGCTAAAGGCATATCTTTTGCAAACGAACTCCCATGCTTACTCTGCGTTAAGCGGCTTGCTTTATATAGAGCTTATTACAGATAGCAACAAACTGGTTAAGCGTTTATCTCTCCCTGTTTCATATGGTATTGCATGGGGACAAATTGCCTTAAATAAAGATGAAATAACAGAAGGTAATTACAGCATACGTGCTTATACCAACTGGATGCAAAATTTTGGCGAAGATTATTTTTTTCGTCAAACAATTAAAATTACTGATGCAGGAAGTAAGAACTGGTTAATAAAAGAAAACCATAAAATATATGCTGAAGGTGATAAACAAAATCTTGCTTTGAATTTACAATTAAGCACTTTAAATGCCACTTTAATAACAAATAAAAAGATAGATTATAAAATAGTAAGTGGCAATAAGTTGCTCTTTAAAAAAGATGCTGAGACAAATTCAGAAGGAATAATAAAAGATCAGTTTATATTACCATCAAACAATAAAGTCACCCGAAACCTAAGCATAATTTTACAGGATAAAAATAATCCCCTGTTTATAACCTGGTTCCCTTTACACCTAAACCTACCTGAAAATACAGACCTTCAATTTATGCCCGAAGGAGGTTATTTGGTAGCAGGCATTTTATCACGAGTTGGTTTTAAAGCCCTTGCTGAAAATGGCCTTGGAACAGATGTTCAGGGGAAAATTGTTGATAGTAAAAACAATGAGGTTGCATCTTTTCAATCCACATATAAGGGCATGGGAGTTTTTGAAATAACACCTGTTAAAGGAGAAAATTATTTTGCTGTTGTAAATTTTCCTGAATCAATTGTAAAACGCTACCCTTTGCCGGAAATAAAAAATAGTGGTATTGTTTTAAGAATTGATGATAATATAAAAAGTGATTCTATACGGTTTTCCATCTTCGGTTCCCAAGACATGATAAGCAATGAAAAGTATCATTTCATTGGCCTTTCCAGAAGTGTGGTTTTGTATGCGGCAGATTTTGCTTTCAAAGCACATAAAATTACCGGCACCATTGCTAAAACTATTTTTCCTGCCGGTATTACTCATTTTACTTTAATGGATCGTTTTGGTCAGCCATTAAATGAGCGGATGGTGTTTATTGATAATAAAGATCAGTTACAAATACAAAGTGAAACACTCAATAAAAATTTTACAACAAGAGATAGTATCCCTTTTAAATTGAACGTAACAGATAATAACGGAAATGCAGTGGTTGGTAGTTTTTCAGTAGCGGTTACTGATGATTCACAAATAAAATCTGACAGCATACAACCTGAAAATATTGTTAGCAGAATGCTGCTCACAACAGAACTAAAAGGAAATATAGAAACTCCGGGATATTATCTTACTTATGGAGATGTAAAACAGCCCCAGGCTTTGGATGCCTTATTATTAACACAGGGATGGGTAGGCTATGACTGGAAAAAAATTTATAAGCCACCTGTTCCCGTTTTTGTGCCTGAGAAAAATTTTTCAGTTAGCGGAAGAGTTAGCAATTTATTTAATAATCCAATTAATAAAGCACAGGTAATTCTGCTTTCAACAGGTTCCAGCATACAGTTTAAAGATACAATTACAAATGAAAAAGGTCAGTTCACATTTACAAATTTCCCTCCTTTTGATTCGGCAGCTTTTATTCTGCAGGCACGTAATGCCAAAGGCAAAAATTTCGGATTAGGGTTAGATGTAAATGAATTTCACCCTGCAGAAATAAAACAAACACTTCCTGTTATGCCTCCCTGGTATGTAAATACCGATACCATTATGGCAAGCTACGTACAAAATAATTTTACTCGCCAGGCAGAGTATGAAAAAAAATACAAAACCTTGGCACCGGTAAAAATTACTGCCAAACAAAAAATAAAAGGTTCTCACAATTTAAATGGAACGGGAGCAGATCAGATTATAAATCAAATAGAAATAGAAAACGCCGGTAAAATGAGTTTGCTTGATCTATTACGGCAAAAGGTAAATGGATTCAGAGTTATTTATTTAGCTGGTGGCGAGCATGGTTATAAAATTAATTTCAATAGTGTGAAATTTATAATTGATGGGGTAGATTTAGCGTTCTTTGGTTTTGGAAGAGAAACATTGGAATATTTAGATGCAGCAGATATAGTAGGCATTGAGGTAATGAATAATATGCGTTACACCTCCAATTATGAAAGTCAATTTTTAACAATAGAAGAGCGGATGAATACACGTGGCAATCAAATTTCATTTATTGAAATAACAACAAGATCGGGCAATGGGGCCTTTATGAAAAAAACTCCCGGTGTATATGTTTACAGGCCAATACCATTAACGTTAGCAAAAGAGTTTTATAGCCCAGCATACACAGTAAAAAATTCAGATGAAAAAAATATTGATCGTCGCTCAACAATATACTGGAAGCCAAATGTGGTGACTAATGTACATGGCGAAGCAAAATTTTATTTTTATACAGCTGATACGCCCGGCAATTATAGCATCATTATACAGGGCAGCGATTTGAATGGAAATGTGGGATACAAATATCAAAAAATTACAATAAAATAATTAAAGGTAATCACATGCAGAATTCAAAATTTATAATTTAAAATAAATATGGAAGTACACAAACCCCCACACCATGTAAACCATAAAAAGAAATTTTCTGTCATCCTGAGCCTGCCGACAGGCAGGCTTAGGATGACAATCTTATCTATTAATTTTATATAACAATATTCGCATGGAAGTTCACAAACACCCACACCACGTAACACATAAAAAGAAATGGACAGAATATCTGCTGGAATTCTTTATGCTTTTTCTTGCGGTGTTCCTTGGTTTTGTAGCAGAGAATATTAGAGAAAACATTAGCAAACATGAACGAGAAAAGGAATTAATGGTAATGATGGTGGAAGATTTAAAGACTGATGTAAATAAGTTTGATACATCTATCAAGTATAACACGATAAAACTTAATAAACTGGATACATTGCGTCATTTAGTTTACAGCAGTGCAAACACTCCGTTGCCGGATACTTCTATAAAAAAAATGTATTACCTGGTTAGATTGTATGGTGGCAGCAGATACCTTTTTAATCCAACAGTTAGAACATTAAACCAGTTTGATAAGAACGATGCATTTCGCCTGATAAGAAAACAAGAGGTTTCTGATTCAATTGTTGATTACCACGATGGGGAAATACAGCTGGTACAGCAGGAAAATGTTTTTAATGATTTCCAGATAAAAGCCTTTGAAACAGGCGATAAAATTTTTAATAGCGAATTAATGGAAAGGTTTTTAAGCAGGGACAGCGCTAATGCAGTCCTTCAGTCAACACAACAGTTTCAATTATTATCGCAGGATAAGCAAACCTTATTGCTTTATGGAAGTAAGTTATTTTTAGCAAGAGCTGTACTTTTTAATTTTATTAATCAGATGGAGGCACAAAAAGCAAAAGCAAAAAGTTTAAGTGAACTTATAAGAAAAGAATATCATTTAGAAAAAAACGAATAACAATGGAAGTACACAAACATCCACACCACGTAACACACAAAAAGAAATGGACTGAATATCTGCTGGAATTCTTTATGCTTTTTCTTGCAGTGTTTTTAGGTTTTGTTGCGGAAAATATTAGGGAGTCCTCTGTAGAAAGACACCGGGAAAAGGAATATTTAGAAAGTTTTGTAAAGAACATACAAAGCGACACTGGCAGATTAAAATCCTTTATAAAAGCTAATACAAATAAGGTGGCTTATTTAGATAGTTTACTTCAATTATCAGCATCTAACCTTTCGGATTCAATAAATATTAGTAGCATATATTATTATTTTCTAAAAGCACGGACTTTTGCCAATTACATTCCCAATGATGCTACTTTAGTACAGTTAAAAAATTCCGGTAACCTTCGCATTATTCAAAAAGTAAATGTGGCTGATAGCATTCTGGCGTATGATAATTTAAACAAGGCAATTGCTCAACGCACAGAAGTAGCACAATCATCCATAGATGCTGCTTGGCAGGGATCGTACGGTGTATTGGATTTAAGTATTCTTAACAACGATGCTTTCTATAAAAGAGAATTTATTTATAATCGGCCAAAATATCTGTCAAGGGATTCAGAAAAATTAAAATATTTTTTTAATACGATTTTCCGAGAAGCATACGCAGCACATGTATATAGTGTCATGCTTTCAGGGCAGTTAATCTATGCCAAAAGGTTGATTATTTTTATTCAAAAAGAATATCATTTGGATAATAAATAACATTAAAATAAGTATAAATTATACTCCCAAATAATAAATAATTATGGAAGTACACAATCACCCAAACCACGTAACCCATAAAAAGAAATGGGGAGAATATTTGTTGGAATTCTTAATGCTTTTTCTTGCAGTGTTTTTGGGTTTTGTTGCGGAGAATATTAGAGAGAATATTGTAGAACAGCATCGGGAAAAAGAATACATAAAATCAATGATTCAGGATTTAAAAACAGATACTACCAATCTTGGAAATCTAATTATAGTGTATGATGCTCGAATAAGGATACAGGACAGTTTGATGCTGTCTTTTGATTCCATCAACAACGGGCAGTATCGTCTCTTTATGCGTAACATTAAAAGCATAACGGGCTTTCCTGATTTTATCAATGCAGATGCAACAGTACAGCAATTAAAAAATTCGGGAGGCTTTCGGCTTATTAAAAATAAAAGTGCAGTTGACAGTATTATGGCTTATACATCCAGGGTTCAAAGTACATTGATCAATCAGTCAAGTTTATCGGCATTACTTAAAGAATTGAATGCTGTACGATATGAAATCATCAATTACCGTGAGCTCTTTAAAGAACAAATGAATGCAAAGGCTAAGGAACAGATCAAGGCAGAGCCCATTGACTATTTACAAATACATGATAAAAGAGAGTTAGAAAAATTCTTCGACAAAATCTACAGATTTCAGGATTTAATGCGGATTATTCAGAGTATAAATTTTGTACCGCTTAAACAACATGCGGCAAGATTGATAGTGTTCTTACAAAAAGAATATCATTTACAAAACGAATAAACAAAAATATGGAAGTACACAAACATCCACACCACGTAACCCATAAAAAGAAATGGACTGAATATTTGTTGGAATTTTTAATGCTTTTTCTTGCAGTGTTTTTGGGTTTTGTAGCTGAAAACATTAGGGAGCACTCCGTTGAAAAAGAAAGAGAAAAGCAATACATGCAATCTTTTGTTTACGATATACAAAATGATACCGCCAATTTGAATGAGGGCTTTCCGCGAAAAGATGGAAGAATAAAGGCCATTGATTCTGTTTTTCTTTTTTTTGAATCTAATCCCGGAGCAACAATAATTCCCGGTTTTATTGCAAGACAAATGAGGAGAAGTCTTTGGGATCGGCATTACCGCAGAAACAGTACCACCATTGATCAGTTAAAAAATGCAGGCGGCATGCGGCTGATACGCAATAAGAATGTTGCCGATTCTATTGCTGCATACGATCTGCTTTGGATAAGAGCCGAATTTTGGAGGGAAGGATATATCACTTTGCAGGAAAAAGGCAAAGACCTGGTTCATAAAGTAATTGATGCTACCAACCTGCTTTCAAAATACAGAATGTGGGAATTTATTTCAAAAAGAAATACTTTAGATAGCCTCTCGATAAAAATAAATAGGGAATCCCTGAATGAATTTCTAAACTTTTTGGCTGATCAAAAAATTACAACCAGCCAGGATAAAGATGGTTATAAGACTATTGAAAAAATGGCAGAGCGATTAATCGCTCTAATAAAAAAAGAATATCATTTACAAAACTAATAACAATGGAAGTACACAAACACCCACATCACGTCTCACATAAAAATAAATGGAGAGAATATTACTAGTGTGTCTGTAATTCTCTAAAGTTTACTACTGAATGTGGCTTAACTTCGTTTATGTCTGATTCGTTTACAATAATCACTTTTAAAGTATCGCCATTATTATCAAACAATTCAAGGCAATAACCTGTTTTACTTTTATTTTCAATTACCTCTATAATAGTTGCTACATCACCTTTTTGCAAACTATGTTCAGGCAAGGCTTTTGATAAAACTACTTGTTGATATAATTTAAATTTATTTTTCATATACCGGATACAAAGTTATGAATCTATAAATATCTTTATTAACTTGTTTAAGCCAAATTGTAATGATCAGTTTATTTTTTAGTTTTCCTCTGATAGAATATAAATTCCCAAACACACTCCTTCTTTCAAGTACCATATCATTCTTCAAAGCAATATTTTTAATTTCCATTAAAAGGTCCTGCCAGTTTTTTAACGAATATCCCAATGACTGTAAAAATTTAGATTTATCGTTTTTCTCTTTTTTAGCCAATAAATATTCAGTAATTTTTTCTAACGGGATATCTAATTGTTCAGCCCTTAATTTCATATTCTCAAAAATAATCCTTAGGGTAAATTAAAACAAATTATGGAAGTACACAAACACCCACACCACATAACGCATAAAAAGAAATGGAGAGAATATCTTCTTGAATTCTTTATGCTATTTCTTGCAGTGTTTCTCGGTTTTGTTGCGGAAAATATAAGAGAGAATGTTGTTGAACGGCATAGAGAAAAGCAGTTTATGTCTACTATGATACGAGATCTTGAATTAGATACTCTTCAATTTTCTTCAATACGAAAGTATAATGCCAACAAACTTACATTAGCTGACAGTGTTATTTTATTTTTTGCGTTGCATAGCAGAGAGAAAATTCCAGTATCTGTTTATCGCAACGCTTTTGAGTTAATTAAAGGAGGATCATTTTTTCAAAATAGCGGAACAATAGATCAGTTAAAAAATTCCGGGGGCTTGCGGCTTATTACAAAAAGAATTGTGGTGGATTCCATTCAAGGGTACGATCAACAAATGAGGAGATTACTGATAAGGGATAAATTTGAAGTTGATGAATCAATTAAACACATTGATGTATTGCAGAAGCTATTTGATGGCACTTCGCTTTCAAAACTGTTTGTTGATACAATGTATTATAAAAACCATCCGGATATAAAAAATACATTTACATCTTTAAATGTTTCCTATCTCAGCGAATACTTAAATCATTTAATTGAATACCGGTTTTTGATATTTGAGGATATGAAATTGAGGAATCAAATTGCTTCCAGAGCAACGAATTTAATATTACTGATTAAAAAAGAATATCATTTACAAAATGAGTGAAGAAGAAAATATGAAAGAGCAGCCATCGGACGATAGATCACAGCCAACAGAAAATAAAAATGTTTCTGAACTACAAACTAAAAACCAAAAACTACAAACTGATTAAATGGAAGTACACAAACACCCAAAC
>JALYYX010000134.1 GCA_030946075.1 Bacteroidota bacterium
CACCTGATGGCGAATGGCGTGGATGCTTTTAATATTCTTGCGCTCACTTTTACCAACAAGGCTGCCGCAGAAATGAAGGAAAGGGTTGAGAAAATTCTTGGTAACAACGAGGCAAGAAATTTATACATCGGCACTTTTCACTCTGTGTTTGCACGCATTTTACGTGCTGAGGCTGATAAGCTTGGCTATCCACGCAACTTTACTATTTATGATACGGATGATGCAAAGAGCGTTGTAAAAACGGTTGTTAATGAGCTTGGTCTGGATGATAAGCAATATAAGCCAAACGTAGTGTACAACCGCATCTCTGCCGCTAAGAATGGTTTGATAACTGCTGCTGAATATATAAATGATTATGCTTTTCAGCAGGAAGATGTACGGGCTAACCGACCCATGCTCGGGCAGATTTATGATGCGTATTGTAAGCGCTGTTTTAAAAATGGCGCAATGGATTTTGATGACTTGCTGTTGAAATTTTATTTGCTGTTAAGCACTCACCCCGAAAGCCTGAGCAAGTACCAGCGCAAGTTTAAATATGTAATGATTGATGAGTACCAGGATACAAATGCGGCGCAATATGCTATTATAAAACTGCTCGGCGCCATGCATGAAAATGTTGCTGTTGTTGGTGATGATGCACAAAGCATTTACAGTTTTCGCGGCGCAACGATTGAAAATATTTTGCAGTTTCAAAAAGATTATGATGAAGTAAAAGTAGTTGTGCTGGAACAAAATTACCGCAGCTCTCAAAGTATTTTAAATGTTGCAAATGATATTATTGCAAACAATAAAGGTCAGTTGCCAAAAACTTTATGGACTGCAAATGGCGAGGGTGAAAAAATAAAATTGGTTAGAACAGCGACTGATAATGATGAAGGGAAATATGTTGCCGATGCGATACAGGAACAGAAGCTTCGCAATCATTTTCGTAATAATGACTTTGCTATTTTATACCGCACCAATGCACAGAGCCGGAGCTTTGAGGAAAGCTTGCGCCGCATGAATATCGCTTACCGTATTTATGGCGGCATAAGTTTTTACCAACGAAAAGAGATTAAAGATTTTTTAAGTTATTTAAGAATAATTGTAAACCCCGGTGATGAGGAAGCGCTGAAACGCATCATTAATTTCCCGGCAAGAGGCATTGGAAAAACTACCATAGAAAAAGCTATCACCTTTGCCAATAATAATAATATCTCTTTCTGGAATGTGCTGGAACGTGCTGCAGAGTTCGGTTACAGGGCAAATACTTTGGAAGTAATAAGAAACTTTGTTACAACAATAAAAATGTTTCAAAGTGAGCTGGATAAAAAAAATGCGTATGACCTTGCCATAATTGTTGGTAAAAGCACAGGCATTATCAAAGAACTTTTTAATGATAAAACCACAGAAGGTTTAGCAAGATATGAGAATATTCAGGAGTTATTAAATTCAATAAAAGAATTTACAGAAACACCAACGGAAGATGGTGAATTGCTGGATAAAAGCTTGGGAAGTTATCTGCAGCAAATTACTTTACTAACGGATGCAGATGACAACAAAGGAGAAAGTGATGTAGTAAAATTAATGACGATTCATTCTGCAAAAGGTTTGGAATTTCCGGTAATATTTGTTGGTGGGTTGGAAGAAACATTGTTTCCAAATTCAATGTCAATAAATACAAAAGAAGAACTGGAAGAAGAGCGAAGGTTGTTTTATGTAGCAGTAACAAGAGCAAAAGCAAAACTGTATCTCACCTATGCCAACACCCGTTATCGTTTTGGCAACCTTACTCAAAATGAGCCGAGCAGATTTATTGATGAATTACCTGAAAAATATTTAGACCGGGCTTTTGCCGGCGGAAATATGCGCAACAATCAAACCTCTCACTGGAATCCTTTTGATAAAATAAAAACTGCTTTCAAAGGTTCGGGTGTTACAGATGAGCGTCCACGATACACTGATAAGCCTTCTTATATTGGTACAGCAGCTGTGAAAATAAAAGAGCATACGCCTTCGGCAGATTTTGCTGCAAGTGATACATCAAATCTTCAGGAAGGCGCAAAAGTAGAGCATCAAAAATTTGGTTTTGGTGAAGTTATTAAAATGGAAGGGGCAGCCCATAACCCAATTGCTACAGTTAAGTTTGAGCACAATGGAGAGAAAAAGATTATGCTGAATTATGCCAAGCTTCGCATTATTCCCATTTAAGTTCCCTGTTAAAAATTTGTTATCAGTAGAACATCCATAGCAGAAAATTAGTGTGTACATCCTTTTTTGAGACAGCAATGGCATAAGTTTTGGAATCTTATGCATGCAAACTATTTTAATCACTTGAAAAACCACAACTTATGAAAAAGAAAATCATTCAATTTTTAGGGATCTCTCTATTCATTTTAACCTCTGCCACATCCTTCAGTCAATTAAATGTAGGAGTAACTTCGGCTACAAAAGCTACTACTAATGTTAACACAGCAGCTGTTAATAATGCAGTAAGCAAAACCACTCAGGCAACTACTTCAGCAACTAATACTGCGGTTACAAAAGCAACACAGGTTTCCACTACGGCCGTTACAAAAGTAAATACCGTTAAGCCTGAGCCCACTGTAAAAGCCAATGCAGGTATACAAACAGCCACAGAAGTAAATGCCGCAAATCACAATTCTTCAAACCAGTCAAACGGTAATGGAAATTCTGAAAATGGTACTTCGATTCATAGTTCCGGACACACCAGCATTACAGCAAATGGTGAAGTATCTGATGAAAAATCCATGAGCAATGTAAAGGAAACAAAAACAAAAGTAAAAGACGACGTTGATGAAACTAAAACTAAGACCAAAGACAATGTAAAAAAAGTAAAAGAAAAAGTACGTAAACAAAATCATGGTCTGGAAGTTTCGACTGAAGCAAAGGCACAAGGTGAGATCAAAAGACAGAATCAATAAGATTCGTTTAATTTCTTAATAGCAACCTTATAACTATGCTTTATACAAAATTTAAAAGTACATTCCTGATAGTTATAGGGCTGCTTGTTTTTTTTACTGCGCCATGTCAAAATATTCAGGACAGTGCAAAGAATGAATTTAATGCATCCGTAAATTATCAATCCGCACTTCATTATTTTGGCCGTGTTGATAGTTTAAAAAGCAGTGGCGTTTTTCCAATGATAGGTTTAAAAAGCAAGATGGGTTTATATCTTAACTCAACATTTATTTTTGTACAAAACGCAACCACTTCATTAAATTATACAGGTACTATTCTGGAAGGGGGGTACCGGTTTCCTTACAGTAAAAACTTTTCAGGAAATATTTATTATGATCATTTTCTTTACCAGGGTAAATCTGTTTTAGTACAATCCGCATTAAAAGGACAAGCAGGTATAAACACAGCTTACAATAATAAAATAATTAATGTAAATGTGGGAGGAGATGTTAAATTCAGTAACAGCCAAACAGATTTTGGATTAAGTGCGGGTCTTGATAAACTATTTATTGTTAAAGATGTAATTGAGAATGCTGTAGTTGCGATAAATCCTTCGGCTTATGTTTATTCAGGTACGCACAATTATTTTCAAAACGTGAAAAATAACAGAGGACAAACTTTAGGTGGATTATTGGGAGGATCTACCAATAGCCCCTCTTTGCAACAGGCAAAACAATTTGAAATTCTTGCGTATGAAGTATCTGCACCCATTGTATTTGTAAAAGGTAAATTCAATGTATATGTGTCTCCGGCTTATATTATGCCTAAAAATCTTGTAACAGTTAGCGGCAGGACAGACCTTTCAGAACGAGGCAGTAATATGTTTTATATTTCTGCAGGGGTGGGTATTAAGTTATAATCCTTTATACTTTCGATAATAGAAAAATCTGCATAATTAACGCTGTTATTGCTTTTATGATATTGTATTAGCGTACATTCTTATTAACTTTGTAATGTAAATTTTTGATTATGATTAAGACAGGCAATCCCGTGATCAGCATATATACTGAGATGACTCCTAACCCCGAGACAATGAAGTTTGTTGCCAACAAATTATTGTATCCAGGCAAGAGCATCGATTTTCAGGACGAGACAAGTGCATCACCATCTCCATTAGCAACCGAACTTTTTAGTTTCCCTTTTATAAAATCTGTTTTTATAGCAAGCAATTTTGTTACACTTACAAAAACAAATGAAACTGAAGACTGGCAGGATGTGATCCCTTCTATAAAACAATTTTTAAAAGAATATTTAGAAGAAGGCAAACCTGTTGTAAATGAAGATGAAGTTGCAACAATGAAATCAGAAAGCAGTAATGAAGTGAATGCTGATGATGAAGATGTTGTTAAACGTATAAAAGATCTTTTAGAAAATTATGTAAAGCCTGCAGTAGAAATGGACGGAGGCGCTATACAATTCAGAAGCTATGAAGATGGTAAAGTAAATCTTATGCTGCAGGGAAGCTGCTCTGGTTGCCCCTCTTCAATGATTACTTTAAAAGCAGGTATTGAAGGAATGATGAAGAGGATGATACCTGAGGTAAAGGAAGTTGTTGCGGAAGCAGAATAGAAAAATTTTAATTCCAGCATTAGTATTTCATAGCATCATCGTTGCGTCGCAATCCTTTCATCTGCAAACCTTTTGGCATCACATATTCAATCCGCCGCAAACACTAATCGTTTGTCCTGTAACATAACTACTCATGTCGCTTGCTAAAAACAAAGTAACATTTGCAATGTCTTCTGCAGTTCCAAATCTTCCTAAAGGAATATTGGCTTTGTATTTATCTGCACTTTCGCCTTCCTTTAAATAACTTGTCATATCTGTTTCTACAAAGCCGGGGGCAATTGCATTGCATCTTACATTACGGCTTCCCAATTCTGCCGCGATTGATTTTGTAAAACCAATTATACCCGCCTTGCTTGCTGCATAGCTGCTCTGGCCTGCGTTTCCGCGTATTCCGATTATCGAGCTCATGTTTATAATACTTCCTTTTCTTGCCTTCATCATAGGCTTTATAACCTGCTTCGTCATGTTGAAAACACTTTTTAAGTTAGTGGCAATCACTTCATCCCATTGTTCTGCAGTCATACGCAGTAATAAATTATCTTTTGAAATACCTGCATTGTTTACGCATATATCTACACTTCCAAAATCTTTTATAATATTATTTACTGTAGCCTCGCATTCATCATAAATTGCAGCATTGCTTTTATACGCCTTTGCCTTTCCACCAAAACGTAGTAATTTTTCTTCCAGTGCTTTTGCTTTTTCATCACTGCTTAAATAGGTGAAAGCAATATTTGCTCCATGCTCTGCAAGTTTTAATGCAATTCCCTCACCAATGCCACGGCTGGCGCCGGTTACAAGAGCTATTTTATTCTCTAAAAGTTTTTTCATTATTCTATTTCTTAATTTTTATAGAAAGTATTTCCTCCAGCAATGTTCTATCATTACTTAATCGTGGCACTTTGTGTTGACCACCGAGGCGGCCTTTGCTTCTAAGCCATTCCGTAAAGGTTCCTTTTTTTAGGGAATGAACAACGGGCATTCTTAGCGCAATATTTTTATGCCTCTTTGCTTCATAATCGCTGTTGACAGATTTTAAAGCATTGTCCAGTTCAAATGTAAAATTATTCAAATCATCAGGTTCTTTATCAAATTCAATAAGCCATTCATGTGCGCCATTGTTGTTATCACTAAAATAAACCGGTGCTGCTGTATAATCATTTACTATTGCCTCTGTTTTTTCTGATGCGATAGCAATTGCATTATCAGTATTATCAACAATTAATTCTTCACCAAAAGCATTTATATAATGTTTTAATCTGCCGGTAACTTTTATTTTATAAGGATTTATAGATGTAAACTGAATTGTATCACCAATAAGATACCTCCACAAGCCCCCATTGGTGCTTATTACAAGGGCATAATTTTTATTTAAGGCAACATCCTTTAAACCTATTGTGTGCGGCTCATTTTTCCCGTATTCTTCTACAGGCATAAACTCGAAAAAAATTCCATGATCAGTAAATAGTAACATGCCGTCTTCATTCAGCTTATCCTGTCCGGCAATAAAACCTTCACTGGCATTGTATATTTCCAAATAGTTTATGGGTTTACCAATTAATTTATCAAACTGTTCCCGATAAGGAATAAAAGAAACTCCGCCATGAATGTACAATTCAAGATTTGGCCATACTTCTTTTAAATAATTTTTTCCCGATAGTTCTAAAACCCTTTTTATTAAAACAATTGTCCATGTAGGAACGCCTGCAAGTGAAGTAACATTTTCATTAATGGTTTGTTGGGCCAGTTTTTCAATTTTATTTTCCCATTCATCAAGCAATGCAATGCTTAGTTCGGGTGTGCGAATCCAATGTCCCCAAAAGGGAGTGTTCTCCATAAGCACAGCACTCAGGTCGCCATAATGTATGTCTTCATTTATTTGATGTACCTGATGGCTGCCGCCAACAACTAAACTTTTCCCTGTGAGCAGATCACTTTCAGGAAAATTTTTATAATAATTTGTGAGTACGTCCTTTGATGCTTTAAAATGAGTATCCTTAAGGCTTTCATCACTTATCGGAATAAATTTACTTTTATCTGATGTTGTGCCACTGCTTTTTGCAAACCAATGCACAGGCGTATTCCATAAAACATTTTCTTCGCCTTCCATCATTCGCAGGATGTATGGCTTTACATCATCATACTCATTAACAGGAACATTTTTTTTAAAATCACGGATAGAAAAAGAAGTGGAGAAATTATACCTGCGGCCAAACTCAGTGTATTGGGCAGAGGTAACGAGGTCCTGCAAAACTTCCCGCTGCGCTGCAATGGGATCACTTACCCAATTATCGATACGCCATAACCGAAAACGGGCTAAACGTGATATGGCGGGGCTAAGCAACTTCATTGCTAAGCAAAATAAACAATTATTGCATTAAGAAGATGTTTGATCTGATTAATCAGGGTTGTAAAAAATCTTTTCTCTTTAATTCAAAATTCCT
>JALYYX010000159.1 GCA_030946075.1 Bacteroidota bacterium
AAAGCGCAAGCGATGCAATACCCCAAAAGGCATAGCTCTCCGGTAAAGGTGAAATTGGAACTATATACGGCTGAATGAATTTCATTGTGATCAACATCCCGGTCATTAAAGTTATCATTGAAAAAAACTCCGCTCTTCCACCCATCCATAAGGATTGCTTAGGAGATTTTTTCATACTTCGCATCGCCGGATATTGAAATAGCAGCCAGCCAAATAAAAAGCCTACAATATTTTCAGCTGCAAATTCACTCCAGAAACTTAGCCCAATCCATCTGCTTATAACCATTGCAGTGATTATTCCCAGCCCATCACCCGCCACGCAATGAATAACAGAACCGGTAACCCTGCTGAATATTTTGCTTACATATTTATGATGAACTTCCTTTTTTTTATCTGCAGAAATATTTTCAATGCCGTCCGGGCGACATGTTAATAGGTATAACAAAAAGCCTATCAGTGAGAAGAAAATAATAATAATCGGCCACCCTACTTTTAAAGATTTATTTACATGAGTGTTAATATAAAGTTCATCATATACTACCCATCCGGCTAATATAGTACCGATAATATACCATGACAAAACAAAGCTGCTACTGGTTAAAAATTGTAAATACATACTATTTAACTTTTAAATTCTTGTTAGAAAGATGAGTCTTGTTTAATACTTTCTTTACTAAATGAATTCCGCATACTGGGCAATTTCCAGGCTTATATATTATTTCTTCACCTGCTTTATTATCCAAATAATCAACACAATAACAAGGGCGGCTCCTGCAATCATTAAAATCCACATCATCACACCCATACCGCCACAACAATTGTCCATCATAAAATAAAATTTTAAAACAGGTTACCGGTTTAAAATCCGGCAACCTGTTCGTGAGAAATTAAGCTGCCATCTTTGTGCATTCTTCTTCACACTTCCGGCATTCCTCTGCGCATTTTTTGCAATGCTCATTGTCGTGCTTTTCGCACTCCTCTGCACACCTGCGGCAGGCATCGGCACACTGCTTCATCGTTTCAGCATTACAATCTGCGGCGCATTTACGGCAGGCATCGGCACATTCCCTGCATAATGTTTCGCATTGTTCCATGCCCGGTTTTCCGTTGCAATGTTCCGCACAGTTGTCACAGGCTTCTGCACAGGCTTTACATGCGGCAATACAGCTTTCGTTTTTTTGATCAGTCATAACAATCATTTTAAATTTTTCTTCAGGTCCGCTGTTGCCCAGTCTTCAGTTTTGCTGTTGCCCTATTTTAGTATTATTTCTTTGGCTCAACATACGTGCCTTCTTTCATCATCTTTTCCTGCTCTGCAGTCATCTTTTGTTTAACCAGCGTCATTCCGCATTTAGGACATTCACCGGGATGGTCGCTAATTACTGCAACAGGTGCTTTTACATTCAGCCATATCCTTACAAGCATTTTCATCACACTTGCCATTTTTATAACAAGATTTGTCTTTACAAGCTTCAGGATTTTTGCAGACCCTGGAATTTGATTTTCCAATATTTGTAGTGGCTGTACTTCTATCATATTTGCAGCAGCTCATTAATTTATTGTAGCTCTTATCATCGGCTTTAAAACCTTGTGTATCGTAACCGGATGCTGCAATTGATTTTTGAATTTTTTCAGAACTTGATTGTGCAGGGTTATAGCTAACATTAAGGATCTTGGTTTTTTCATTCCAATTAGCATCTGTAGCCCCGGCAGCTTTGGCAGATTTTTCTATTTTGTTTTTGCACATGCCGCAGTTACCCCATACTTTGATGGTTTCTGATTTTACGGATGTTTGAGCAAAGGAAAAATTAAAAGAGAAGATACTGAGCAATAGCACAGCATAAATATTTAGCGTTTTCATTTTTATGTAAAATTTAGTTTGATTTAAAAAATTATATATAGCCGAAATCATCAACAGTAATTCTATTGATGTTCAAATTCTATATTAATTCTAAATCCGGAAAACGTTATTGAGTATGTAAAGAGAGATGCCCTGAGATGCAGGCGGCGAATGATTATTATAAGAAGATATTATTTCTGCAGAAGGTAATACTGAATCAAAAATATTTTTGTGGTTCTCAATAATTGCAACCGATGCAAAAATTTTAATGTCATTATAAATAAGCTTGTGTGTATCCTTAAGCTTAAATATCTTAACCTCATCTTTACAGCATCCGCAATTACTGCTCTTCATTCCGCAGTTGTCACATTTATCATGTGCTTTGTGATAAACATCTACTGAGGATATTTTGCCCATGCAATAATGAATATTCATAGCTATACCACTGGATACACCTAAGTAAACTATAGCAAGAATGGCTAATAAAATTTTCTTCATTGCACAACAAAAATATACTGAATATTTAATAAAACAATCTTTGAATTTTATGTTTAACAGTTTTTCCTTATAATTATTTATATGAACACTTCAATTTTTAATTCACGAAGTTCCACCTAACGCCAACTCTAAAAATTAAACCGGGAGTAGGATAATGAGGAGCAGCAAAATTGTTATTGGTAAAAGTTAATCCATTTCCAAAATTCACTGTATTTAGATTTTCTAATTTTACCAGTCCGATAAATGATTTTATTCTGAAATTAAAAAAGTAAGAGACGTTGGGAAGGTTACTGATAGTAGTTGTATCCTGCGGCATAAACTGTCCCATTACCGGTGAATAATTATTTGCTTTGTAAGGTGTATTATAATTAATGTCAAACCCTGTGCTCAAATTTAAATTCTTAAAAAATAAACCTTCAAAAGCAAGGCGCTGCCGTGTATAAAACAATGGAATTTTTATTGGAGAATTTGCTGCTGATTGCTGAACAATAACATCGCTGTATAAATTAAGTTTATTGCGTAGCAATTTAAAATGAAATTTTTTGTAGGCCTGAATCTGGGTAATATTTATCAACGAAGAATATTGATCTCTTTGATAAAAGTTTTTGAAATAAGCATAATTAGTTAGAGAAATATTTCTGACCCAAAGAATGAATTTTGGATTTTCAGTAGCTGCAGAAATGAGGGTTATGTTTTCTTTTTTTGATAAACCCTGTCTTTTAAAGTTAAAAGATGACTCATCATTGAAAATATATGAAGGTGAACGGTTTACATTTTTAAATTCAACCCTTACATCTCCAAATTCAGGATTCAAAAACCTGGTAAGGCTTGCATTGGCAGAGTAATCTCCGGCATACTTTCCGGATGCGTAAAATTCACCATTCAATAAGGCATCCCACTTTTTATTTCTTGTTTTATTTTGATATTGGCCGTGAAGAACTACATTATAAAAGCTGGTTAAGTTATTTGTAAAAAAACCTTTTACATTTTCAATACGTAATCCCGCCTCAATAAATTGCGCAGGGTTTTTTGTCTCAGGAAATTGGCGGATAGAAAAATCATTCGTTAGTATTTTCCATCTATCCCGCACCAGAAAATTTAAGCCGAAGCGGATATTAATTGATGTATCATACCATCTTTTAAAAACTGCAGAATCTGATTTTGTTGATAGCAAATTTGAAAGTGTATCCTTAAAACTAAATGTGTATGTGTTATAAGTTATCGTATGCTGAAATCTTAATTTAGGATAAAATAAATATTCCTTTGTACTATCATTTATTTGTATGGAATCTTTTTTACCAACATCATAACTCTGTCGTAAAAAAAAAGTAAAATCTTTATAAATATTTCCTGTTGAAATTTTTGTTGAAAAAACATTTAATGCGTTTGCAGCATCACCGCCAAGATTAACAGGGATAGTAAAGCGGGTGTTATAATTTGCACTGTCTAAATATTCGTTCTTTCTTATTCCTCCGTTTTCTGATGCAGAAATTTTATTACCATTCAGAACAAAATAAACAGCGTATCTTTTTTTCTTACCCTGGTAATTACTAAACAACCGATAATTATTATGCCCGGCATTTTGTGATTGAAAAATTCCGGGAGCAGAGATCAATCTGTATTCAAACCCGAAGTTCCAGCTGGGTTTTATATTTTGGGTGTGAAGAACGCTTATGAATTGTTCTTTAGCGGATGCAAGCAAATAAGTTAACTGTGTAAATGGCCTTGTAGTTTTATAAAATTTTGTTCTTTCTAAAGTAAATCTGTAAACATCATAGGCATGAAAACCTGCATCCCAGCCGGCTTTTAGCGAAGGAGTGAAAAGAACAGGAAATGCAGGGCTGCCATTATTACCAATAGTAACCCAATGAGCAGGAACAGAAAAAAATCTATTAAAATCATTTAGTGCAGAATCAAGATGATTGATTCTTATTGAATCAAGGTATTTGTAAGAAATAGTAATTGAATCAGCCAAATCATCTCTGTGTTTAAAACCGATGGTTGTATCACCGGTAGGAGGTTTTGACGGTTGGCTTTGCGGATTTCCTATTCTGTCCTTTGCTTTTTCTAAAATAGTACCTCTTCGCTGTGCAGATGAAGAGTGATAAAAAAATAATGCAATCAGAAAAGAAAATAAGAAAAGAATATTTTTCATCAAAAAAAGGCTGAATCAAAAACTAATAAAGCGCAAGATATGACAAGAAAATGTTAGCGATGTTGTAAAGCAATTAGTAAGAATACCTGTAAAAATTGCAATCATCTTCATCGCACAATAATTTTTTAATATGTGCATCATTTAAAACATCTATATAATCCATTGCTTTTCCATTAACATAAATTGTTCTGTATATTAAACGTATTCCGTGACTATAATCAACCCACCAGTTTATATGGCCTGTGTACAAAGACTGTATTGGTTTTCCATCTAATTTATGCCAGCCATAAATTGCCTCATGATTTGGTTTTTCTTTTATAAGTTTTTCTGACAGAACAACATCTTTTTTTATGCCAGCTATCAATCCCTTGCGGAGTTTTCTTTGCCCTTCAACAATTAAATGATGCTGGTACATTGTAATAGTGCTGTCTCTGAACGCATACATTGGCACAGGTTCTAATTTTATTTTTGCTTCTTTATAAATATCATTCACCATTTTTCTTGTTGGCAAAAAACAATGAAAGCTGTCAGCAATTTGCTGAGCAGCCATGGGTGATAGTGGAATTCTTGCCCAGTCATCGTTTGAGCCAACGCTTAAATAATCTGGAGCTACAAAATACGTAGCATGAATTATTTTACCATTTGTATCATTTATTTGAGTATGAATAGCAATAAAGTTTTTTAAGAAAGAAGGAATGTTACCTGCAAGAATTTCTTTTACAGCAAACGAATCTCTTTCATGCCAGTGAAAGGCAACTGCTGTTTTATAAAATTGTGTTCCGGATATTGCTGAATTATTTCTTTCGGGAACTATTATTTTTTTTGATGCAGAACAGGAGAATAATACAACTGTAAAAAGGAAAATAATTTTATTCATACATAAAATCTAAAACTAAAATTCTTAATATTAAAACCAAACATTTAAACTGCTAAACGTCTAAACTACTAAACTATATCTTTACTTATCTTCGTTTCAAAATAGCTATAATGAATCTTCACGAATATCAGGCAAAAGAATTATTGAAAAGATACAATGTTCCTGTACAGGAGGGAATTGTTTGCAGCAGTGCATTACAGGCCGAAGAGGCTTACAGACAAATTCATTCAATGTATGAAAGCAGGTTCGCTGTTGTAAAAGCGCAAATACATGCAGGCGGCAGAGGCAAAGGAAAAATTGCAGGCACTGAGCAGCGCGGTGTTGCAGTTGCAAAAAATGCAGAAGATGTAAAAACCATTGCACAAAATATTTTAGGCGGAACACTTGTTACAATTCAAACCGGGCCTGCGGGAAAAGTAGTTAATAAAATTTTGGTTGCGCAGGATGTTTATTATGACGGACCAAATACTGTAAAGGAATTTTATTTATCTATTTTGATGGATAGAAGCAAAGGGCGAAATGTTATTATGTACAGCACTGAAGGTGGAATGAACATTGAAGATGTGGCTCATGAAACGCCTGACAAAATCTTTAAAGAATGGATACATCCCGGTGGTGGCGTTCAAGGGTTTCAGGCAAGAAAGATTGCGTTTAATTTAGCACTTAGTGGTGAATCATTTAAAAACTGCGTAAAGTTTGTAACTAATTTATATAATGCCTATGTCGGGCTTGATTGTAACATGCTTGAAATAAATCCTTTGTTTAAAACAAGTGATGAAAAAATAATTGCTGTTGATTGCAAAATGAATGTAGATGATAATGCCCTCATGCGCCATCCCGATCTTGCAGCAATGAGAGATACTTCAGAAGAAGACCCTACAGAAGTTGAAGCAGATAAATTCAATTTAAATTTTGTAAAGCTTGATGGGAATGTTGGCTGCATGGTTAACGGCGCCGGACTTGCCATGGCAACAATGGACATGATAAAACTAAGTGGCGGCGAGCCTGCAAACTTTTTAGATGTAGGCGGAACTGCCAATGCGCAAACAGTGGAAGCAGGCTTTAGAATTATTTTAAAAGACCCGAAAGTAAAAGCAATTCTTATAAATATTTTTGGGGGCATTGTGCGCTGCGATCGTGTAGCACAAGGTGTTATTGATGCTTATCAGTCTATCGGCAATATTGAAATTCCTATTATTGTTCGCCTGCAGGGAACCAATGCGGATGTTGCAAAAGAATTGCTTGATAAAAGCGGATTAAAAGTTCAGTCTGCAATTTTATTGAGTGAGGCTGCAGAGTTGGTAAACAAAGCTGTGGCATAAAAAAATCCCGCACTTGGCGGGATTATAAATTTAATTTTTTAAAATTAAGATGGCATTAATACTTTATTAATTACATGAATAACGCCATTGCTTTGATTAACATCTTTAATAGTGATTTGTGCTACACCACCTTTTTCGTCTTTTATCCAAAGCTTGCCACCTTTTTTCATAACCCATAATTTACCACCGGCAACGGTTGTAAGTTCTGCTTTTCCTTTACCATCTCTTACCATCTTCATTAAATCTTTCGAACTTAATTTTCCTGATACAACATGGTAGGTTAAAATACCTGATAACATTGATTTATTTTCAGGTTTTAAAAGTGTTGGAATAGTACCTTTTGGCAACATGTTAAAGGCTTCATTGGTTGGAGCAAACACAGTAAAAGGGCCAGCGCCTGATAATGTTTCAACAAGGCCAGCAGCTTTTACAGCAGCAACCAATGTTGTGTGATCTTTAGAATTAACTGCGTTTTGTACAATGTTTTTTGAAGGATACATTGCTGCTCCGCCAACCATAACGGTCTTTTCCATTTGTGCAAATGATGCATTAACGAATAATGCAGAAAGGATAAATAATCCTATTTGTTTCATCTTTTTCATTTTTAGAATTTTTTAATTTAAGTTTTTTGTTCTGCATACATCTACGTGAGATGAAAAACATTGGATTTATTTTTTGAGAAAAAAAATATTTTTCAGAACTAAAATTTAAATGAAGATCGACATTGCGAAGATTTACTCAAAGCTTTTTTGCGGGTAGCAAATCTTTGGCAATTCCCTAAGAGATTAACCGGGGTTTGCCTGATAATGTTTTTAGAAAGTATAGTTAAGATTCTTATCTTAATCAGGAGATTACTTCATCCAATGGCTCATTACATAACCATTGATTGGATTCGCAAAGACGAACAGAAACTAAATCTTCGCCTGAACAATCATTTGATCCATTGTGGGAGTTGGACTACCGCCGGATTTTTCCAGGGTTATTGCAAATGCCTGAGCCTTACCAAATGATTTCATTTTTTGAATATGATAAACTCCTTTTTGTGTTGTAATCATTCCTGCATCAACAGGCTTGCCATCCACAATGGCCCATAGCTGATACTGCTTGCCACTGGGAGTTTCGGGTAAATTAGTGGGATCAACATACACATCGCCGGTGTTCTTCATCCAGAATATTTTAGCCAATGCATTTGGCGAATGTTCAGTTCCGTTTAAAACAACAGGCTGTGCATATTTGTTGGTAACAACATCCATATCCTTATGCATCGCATCTGCTATTTGCTGCTGCTTTTGCAATTCGCTTTGTGCTGCTAAATAATTTGAAGAGGCATTGTGATATTTATTATAAAAAGTATAAGCAAGAACAATGCTGCCCAGCAACAAAATAATGCAAGCCGCAGCTGCCCATTTAAAATAGGAAGGCATTTTGTAAACAACTGCATCTTCATTTCTTTGAGATACAGACATTGAAGAAAACTCCGTTGGAGCGGTTGGAGATTGAATGCGTGAAAATATTTTTTCTTTTACTGATTCACCGGGCTGAATTTTAGAAAGTATTTTTTCTTTTAAAGATTCATCAGGATCAATCGCTTCGGCCATAGCATAATTTTCCATTACCTGTTGCAGATCTTCAATTTCTTTTTTTACTTCCGCATGTTGTTCTGCCCACTTCTCTACCTGAAGTGTTTCTTCATCAGAAGTTAACCCTGTAATGTACAGTTCAAGCAAGCCGGACGATATAATATCTTTTACATTCACTTATTGATATTGTAATAATTTTCTTAATTCTAAAATAGCGGCTCTCATCCGGGTTTTTACAGTACCCAAAGGAATGCCTAATTGCTTCGAAATTTCATCCTGAGTAAATCCGCCAAAATAAGCAAGATCAATAATTTCTTTTTGGTCGTTTTTAAGAAGAGTTAATTGTTTTCTTATTCCCATTGCATCAAATTTTTCTGCTGCATGAGTAGAATCACTAATATTATTTACGGAGTTCTCATCACTGCGGATTTTACTTTGTTTTTTATAACCTTTGCTTCGCAAAGTATCAATGGTGAGGTTTCTTGTAAGATTCAGCATCCATGTAAATAACCGTCCCTTCATGCTGTCATAGTTAGAAAAATTATTCCAAACCTTTACAAACGCTTCCTGCAAAATATCTTCAGCAAGTTCTTTATCATTTACCATTTTATATACCAAGCCAAAAAGCGCTGCAGAGTAATTATCATACAGGTATGAAAACGCCTGCTGGTCCTGCTGTTTTAATGCAAATACCAATTCTTCTTCGTTATATTTTTTTATTACTTCCAAAGAAATTATTCGGTGCTAAAGATATATTTTTTTAGTTAGAGTTATACCGATAAAAAGAGAAAGAAGCTTACTAAGAGTATTTAACTATTGGTAAGCCAACCCTATCAAACCCAAAATTCTCTGAGGTAAGATCATTCAACTTTCTCTACTTCATAAACCGGATTAAAAAGATACAACCTCCCGGTGGCTACCTCAATGCATTTAAACCGCTTTCTTATCTTCTCTCCTTTTTTATAAATGTTACCTGCTTTTATTTTAAACAAATCCCCTTCAAAAAGTTCTTCTACAAAAAAATAACCTTCTCTTCTCTTATCATACTTTTTTAATGCTCTTGTTAAGTGTGGCTCGGCGCAAGTCCTGGCGGCAGGGTTATGCAAACTTTCTATCAATAATTTTTCAACTTCTGCAGGAAATATTTTTTTAGGAATGAATTGCATTAATATTTTTCCATACTCATCTTTCCATTGCCTTCCATGCGGGGGAATTGTATGTCCATACTTTTCATTGGCAAGTAAATGTGCAAGCTCATGCAATAAAGTAATTAAAAAAGAATACTTATTAAGCGTTCCGTTAATACTTATCCGATGATTGTTACCCAAATTTTTATTGCGGTAATTTCCAAGAATGCTTTTTCTTTCACGTGTAACCGTTAAATGAACTTTATAATAATGCAGATAATGTGCAACCTCCTCAAATGATCCTTCGGGTAAAAATGAATTAAGTGCGTTTAGTGGCGATTCTTTCTTAGGCATTTTTTTTCTTCCTTGCAAGCTTCATCAACATTGATACTTCTACCATTGTGTAAACAATATATAAGCCCATAGCAGTGAACAATGCTGGTTTATTTATTTTACTTCTTACCAAAAAAACAAAAATTAATACTGCCGCCATTGTAATAAACAGCTTAAACATCATTGACATATAAACGCCACGAACAAATGCCTGGGGATTAGGAGACTGCAATCCTCTTCGCTGTAACGCAAAGCCACCAAGGCTTAATAAATAAAAAAATAAATTTGAAACCATAAGAAATTTCCAGTCAAATTCAAGGTCTTTTAAAAATGGGCCACCTATAGTTAACAGTGCAGTTATAGTAATAAATAATATGGTTATGGTGAAAAGTTCTTTATCCCTAAGTCTCATTTCTTTTTTGATGTAGCTTTTATCAATCGTGCAATCATTGCAATAAGTATCAGCAAAGGTAATATCCAAACCAGCAAAGGAAATTTAATTTTCATCCATTCATCTAATTTCAACCCGAGAAAAACGCCAATGCCAAGGCTCACCAAAAGCTGCCCTCCTATGCCGGCATATTGCCATAATGGTGTGCTGCTTTTATTTTCTTTATTAAAATTATCAGTCATTACTTTTCTCTATAGGTTTTACTTTCAACTGCGTGGTGTCACGTTTTAACACATCACCTTTTAATATCTTTTCAATATTATCAATGTATTGCTGCTTATAAATTAAAGTTCGTTCAATTGAATCTGCTTTTACTTTTAATTCCTGGTATTCTTTTGCCTGCTTTGCATCTCCAAATCCGGGAATGTATAATTTTAAAGGAGTAAAGGCAATGAGAGCAACAGTTAATCCAACCAAAACAACAAATAATGTGCTCAATGCAATGTAAACACTTATGCGGCTTAGTTTAAACGCAACCACTTCTTCGTAAGTGTCTTCGTTCATAACAACAAGCCTGTAGCGGTTACGCAAACGTTTTAAAGTTGTATTGGCGTTGGGCAATGCCATAATAAATTTTTAGCTTGTTAAAAATACCAAAGCATGGTGATTTAATAACATAATAGCTTAAAATAACCGTATTTTTAAAATATTTTTGTAGAAACGGAGTTTATATAATTACCAATTTCAGTTACTGTAAACAAGAAATAAAATAACCCCCATTGTTCATGCGCCACCCGGTTTTAAAGTCTCTTTTTTTTATTGTATTCTTTTTTTATTTATTCCCTGCATTTGGCCAGTTGGGCAATATTACATTTGATATTCAAAAGGACAAACCAAAAAAGTTTGAGAATAAAACTTTAAAATCTGAAAAAACCGGTGATAAAAAATTTACACTTCCCAGAAGGATAACTCAAAATACAGTTTCGCATTACAACTATTATTTTAATGCAAATAATAAACTGAACATGGTAATTGAACGGGCAAGAATTGCCAACAAAGATAATTACTCTAAGATCCTGCCATTTTATGGCTATTCATTAAATTCAACTGCTGCACAAAAAACCGAACTTGACTCTGTAATTTATAAAGCAACTGCAGGCATTTTAATTCATGATCTCAGGAGTAACTGGGTTGATAATTTTTACCTGCTGATCGGCAAATCATATCTTATGCAAAAAGAATTTGATTCAGCTTTTATGACTTTTCAGTTTATTAACTACAATCTTTTTCCGCATAAAAAAAATGATGATGCACAACTGATAGTTGGTACAAATGAAAATGGAGACGGCACGATAAGCATTGCCAATAAAGAAAACAGAAATATAGTTAATAAAGTTTTTACACTACCACCAAGCCGCAATGATGCACTTGTTTGGCAGGTAAGAACATTGATTGAACAGAAAGAATATTCAGATGCAGCTGGCCTGATAAATACTTTGCAGAACGATCAAAATTTTCCTACACGTTTAAAGGCTGACCTTGAAGAAGTAAATGCTTATTGGTTTTACAAACAAAATATTTACGATAGTGCAGCCACGCATTTAGAAAAAGCATTGTCTGCTGCTGAAGACAAACAGGATAAAGCCCGATGGGAATATTTGCTGGCACAGCTTTTTGAAAATACAAAACAATATGAAAAAGCATCTGCCTATTACAGAAAGGCAATGCATCACACTAGTGATCCGCTTTTGGATATTTATGCCAACCTGAACAATGCAAAAATGAACAAAAATGGCGATGAGAAAGAAGTTAATAATAGTATTGCAAACCTATTAAGAATGAGCAAAGGCGGTAAGTTTGAGAATTATCGGGATATTGTTTTTTACTCGGCAGGTGAGCTTGCACTGGATAAAAAAGATACCGCTGCCGCAATGTTTTATTTTAAAAAAAGCACAAGCTATACTGATCTTAATTCAGGATACAAAAACAGAGCGTACCTGCAGTTGGCAGATATAGCTTATGCCAGAAAAAACTATAAAGCAGCTTATGCATTTTACGACAGCCTGCAAACAAACGACGATGCGTTGGTAGAAAGAGCAAAACAAATTGATGAAAGAAAAAATGCGTTATCGAAAATTGTAGAGAAAATAAATATTATAGAAAGAGAAGACAGTCTTCAGCACATTGCAATGATGTCTGCTGCTGAAAGGGAAACATTTTTAAAGACGCTGCTGAAAAAAATGCGTAAAGAAAACGGGCTTAAAGATGCTGACCAAAATTCCTATAACCCATCTTCAGTTTTTGATATTAACCGAAATCAATCAATAGATATTTTTTCAAATAACAATATAAAAGGCGATTGGTATTTTTATAATGCATCAGTAAAATCAAGAGGATTTAGCGAATTTAAAAGCCGCTGGGGAAACAGGATGAATGTTGATAACTGGCGCCGCAAATCCGCTACAGATGTGGCAAACAATAACTTTAATGTACCTAACAATAATAATAACCTGCCGCAAAATATTACAACATTACCGGTAACTGAATTAAGCTATGATGGCTTGCTTGGCAATGTACCAACAACCGCTGAAAGGTTATCAATATCAAATGCATTGGTTGCAACATCGCTGTTTGAGTTAGGTAAGCTTTATCAGAATGAACTTGAAGATTATAGAATTGCGGCAGAAACTTATGAGAAATCTTTACAGCGATTTCCTAATGAATTGTACGGAGGTGAGCTATATAAGAATTTATTTTACTGTTATCAAAAACTGGGAGATCAGTCTAATGCTAACTTCTATAAAAATTTATTGTCATCACAATTTAAAAACAGTAAGTACGAACAATCAGTTTCAAATCCGCAAATATTAAAACAGGGAACAAAAGATGCGGTAGCAACAAAACGTTATGAGAATATTTACAATCTATTTATTGAAGGTCAATTTGAAAAAGCAGTGCAGGAGAAAAAAATTGCTGATAGCCTGTATGGAAAAAATTACTGGACGCCGCAACTGCTCTACATTGAATCAGTTTATTACATAAAAGAAAAACAGGACAGCCAGGCCATAGTAACCTTAAGTAATATCATTTCCACCTATCCTGCTTCTGCATTAAAAGATAAAGCAGAAACTATGATAGATGTATTAAAAAGAAGAAAACAGATTGAGGATTATCTTACCAAATTGCAGGTAACAAGAATGAAGGAAGATTCTGTTCTTGTATTTAATGATGAGCCACAACAAAAAAAGACCGTTCGAAACAATGTGATTATTCCTCCTAAAGTTATAAAACAGGAAGAAAAAAAAGAAGTAACTCCGCAGAAAGTAAATGTTCCGCCGCCGGTTACCAATGGCACATTTACAATCATTCCTGAAGTGCCGCATAATGTAATGATGATACTGGACAAAGTTGATCCTGTATATGTAAGCGAGGCAAAAAATGCATTTAACAGGTACAACCGTGAGAAATTTTCAGCACAGCAAATTGATATTACAAGAGATGCTATTGATAAGGAGAAGAATATTTTAATATTCAGCCAGTTTGCCAATGCCAATGATGCTATGGCTTACGCCGACAGATTAAAGAAAAATGCCGCCACAGAAATTTCATGGCTTGCTGCAAATAAATATTCATTTATAATAATCTCAGATGCCAACCTTCAGGTATTAAAAGCCAATAAAGATATTGCCGGTTATATTAAATTATTGAATACTAAATTTCCGGGTAAGTTCTAAGCTCCAAACCTTTAACGAATTAATTCAGAAAGATCAATTCCCTTTTTTTAACTTTGACAACCTTTTAATCTTTTATTTCAACTAATAATTTGTGGCTGTAAAAAAAACCTTTTCTGCTAAACAAACTGCACGCTCAAAAAATTTTACAACAATGAAACGTTCTGTAAAATTTTTATGGTATATAGTGCTTGGCGGCCTTAGCTTTCTATTATTATTATTATTATTCGCCGATATTGGTCTTTTCGGAAGAATACCATCCATGCAGGAGCTTGAAAATCCGCAGGCTAATCTTGCATCAGAAGTGTATGCAAATGATGGTACTACCTTAATGGGAAAAATATATGCAGAGAACCGCAGCCCTGTTGATTATAAAGATATTTCTCCACATGTAATTGATGCTTTGGTTTCCACAGAAGATGAGAGATTTTATGATCATTCAGGCATTGATGCAAAAAGTATAGCCAGGGCAATCTACGGCCTTGGCAGTAATGGCGGAGGCAGTACCATAACACAGCAACTGGCGAAAAATATTTTAAACCAGGGGCGTGGTTCAATCTTTGTACGTGTGCCCGATAAATTAAAAGAATGGATTGTTGCTCTTAAGCTTGAAAAAAATTTTACAAAGCAGGAAATATTATCATTATACCTTAACCGGGTGCCCTGGTTAAATGTTTACGGAGTTCGTAATGCATCCCGTGTTTATTTTCAAAAGGAACCATCACTCTTAACAATAGATGAATCGGCTTTACTTGTTGGAATGCTTAAAGGCCCCGGACAATATGATCCTGTTCGCCATCCGCAGGCAGCAACCGAAAGAAGGAATGTGGTGCTGGAACAAATGGTACGCAATGATGTACTTACAGAACCAGAAGCTGCCTTATTAAAGAAAAAACCTCTGGGAATAAAATTTAAAAAGCTTGATGAAGCCTCAGGTATTGCACCATACTTTCGTGCTGTTCTGAATAAAAAATTAGATGAATGGTGTAAAACACATGAAAACCCCCAGACAGGAAGGCCCTACGATCCTTACAGAGATGGCCTGAAAATTTATACAACCATAGATCCTAAAATGCAATTGTATGCCGAGGAAGCCGTAGTACTCCACATGAGTGCCATGCAAAAAAAATTCAATGCCCAATTAGGTAAAGATGTATGGAAAAACCACCAGGATATTTTATTAAGAGCAATGAAGGAAACCGAACGCTGGCGGCAATTGGCTGATGATGATATTAAAGAAGATGACATAAAAAAATCTTTTTATGTTCCCCAACACATGAAATTATTTGCATGGAATAAAGACCGCCAGATTGATACCGTTATGACTCCTCTGGATTCTATAAAATATTTAAAGCAGATGATGCAAACTTCCTTCTGCGCTATTGATCCTGTGAGCGGAGAAGTAAAAGCATGGGTTGGCGGAATTGATTTTAAATGGTTTAAGTACGATCATGTAACTGCCAACAGGCAGGTAGGCTCTACATTTAAGCCCATATTGTATACTTTAGCATTGATTGATGCAGGGCTTACGCCAGCAAGTTACATTGGCGGTCATCCTATCACACTTAATGGTAAAACAATTTCCGGTGATGGTGGTGGAACCATGGCGTATTGTTTGGCCCGCTCGTTAAATACCGGAGCATACGATTTAATGAGCAGGATAGGTGCGAAAAAAACCGCCGAGTTTGCACATTTATGCGGAATAAAAAGTAATATACCGCTTGTACCCTCTATTGCACTCGGCACAGCTGATCTTAGTTTGCTTGAAATGTTGCGTGCCTATACTATGTTTCCCAACCGCGGCTTTAATACCGAACCAATTTTTATAAACAGGATAGAAGATAAAAGCGGGAATTTATTGTCAAGTTTCCAGCCTGAAACAAAACAGGTTATCAGCGAAGCAGATGCTTATACAATGTATAAAATGATGCAGGGTGTAGTTGATTTTGGAACAGGGCATTCCATGCGTGACAGGTTTGGAATTCGTGGGCCAATGGGCGGCAAAACAGGCACAACTCAAAACAATACTGATGGATGGTTCATTGGGTATACTCCACAAATTCTTGCAGGTGCATGGGTTGGTTGCGATGATGAATTTCTCCGTATAAGATGGACCTATGGCGGAAACGAAATGGCAATGCCCGAATGGGCATATTTTATGCAAAAAGTATATGCCGATAAAAGACTTGGCATTGACCCTAAAGCAGAATTTCAGCGGCCTGCCGAACTCGATAATAATCCTATTTATGCTGATCAGAATTTTGCAGCCCTTGTAAAAGAAGGACAAGGCTCAAATATAGAAGATCAGGGCAATGGCGATGCCGGAGATTATGAAGGAAGTGAATTAACTTCTCCTGTTGAATCTGATTTTAATAAAAATCAATTTAAAGATATGAATTCACAACCCGGAAAAGATAAAGGTGGAAATGAAGAGGATAAAGAAATTTTAAAACCGGATAAAAGCAAAACCGATAGCAGCAAATCTTCCATTAAAAAAACAGATAGCAGTAAAGCTCCCAATAAAAAAGAAACTAAAGTTATCACCCCTGCAATAAAACCTGATGATAAAACTAAGAAGCCTGTAAAACCACCGGCTAATGAATATTAAGTTTTAAAGTCCCGCAATTGCGGGATTTTTTATTTTATGAAGACCTGTGATTTGCTGTACTCAAATTTAAAGTTTTAGTTTTGGCTAAACGATAATAAGAATATGAATATCGATTTCAATAAGAATGAAGATGCAATGAAACTTTCATTGAGCAGTATAAAAAAACTCAAAACAAAAATTGAAGAAGGCGGTGGCAAAAAAGCAATTGAAAAACAAAGAGAAAAAAATAAACTTACTGCCCGTGAAAGAATTGAATACTTAAAAGATGCTGACAAACCCTTTACTGAAATAGGCTCTTTTGCAGGTTATGAAATGTATGAAGAATATGGAGGCTGTCCCTCCGGAGGCACTGTAGCCGGAATTGGTTATATCAGTGGAAAGCAATGCGTAATAGTTGCCAATGATCAAACCGTTAAGGCAGGCGCATGGTTCCCTATAACAGGTAAAAAGAATTTGCGAATGCAGGAGATCTCAATAGAAAATAAATTACCCATAATTTATCTGGTTGACAGTGCAGGAGTTTTTCTTCCTATGCAGGATGAAATTTTTCCTGACAAAGAACATTTCGGTAGAATTTTTAGAAACAATGCAAAGATGAGTGCAATGGGTATTTCACAAATTGCAGCAGTTATGGGGCCTTGTGTTGCAGGCGGAGCCTACCTCCCCATAATGAGTGATGAAACGTTGATGGTTGAGGGCAATGGATCAATTTATCTTGCAGGCCCTTATTTGGTAAAAGCAGCTATTGGCGAAAATATTGATAGCGAAACTTTAGGCGGTGCTGCAACACATACAGAAATTAGTGGAATTGCAGATTATAAATTTGAAACAGAACAGCAATGTTTGGATCAGATAAAAAAAATAATGGGTAAGCTCGGAGAAAATTCTCAGGCAGGTTTTAATAGAGTTAAATCCATACCTTCTAAAAAAGATCAGAAAGAATTGTATGGAATTTTTCCCGAAGGCAATAATTCTCCTTATGATATGCTTGAGGTTATTAAATGTATTGTTGATGATTCAGAATTTGATGAATTTAAAATGGATTATGGCAAAACAATTTTATGCGGATATGCACGCATTGATGGATGGGCAGTGGGTATTGTTGCAAATCAACGGCTGAACATAAAAAATAAAAAAGGTGAGCTGCAAATTGGCGGAGTTATTTATAACGACAGCGCAGATAAAGCAGCACGTTTTATAATGAATTGTAATCAGAAAAAAATTCCATTAATTTTTTTACAGGATGTTACAGGATTTATGGTTGGCAGCCGCAGCGAACATAGCGGCATAATAAAAGATGGTGCAAAAATGGTGAATGCTGTAGCCAATTCGGTAGTGCCTAAAATCACCATCATTGTCGGTAATTCTTATGGGGCAGGCAATTATGCTATGTGCGGCAAAGCTTATGATCCAAGATTTATATATGCGTGGCCTTCAGCAAAAATTGCTGTGATGGGTGGCGAGCAGGCTGCAAAAACTTTATTACAAATTCAGGTAGCATCATTAAAAGCAAAAGGAAAAGGAATTTCTTCTGAAGAAGAAAAAAATCTCTTATCAGAAATAATAGACCGTTATCAAAAACAAACAACGCCGCTTTATGCTGCTGCAAGATTATGGGTAGATGACATTATTGATCCTGCTGACACAAGAAAAATAATTTCAGAAGGCATTGCGGCGGCAAATAATAATAAGGAAATTGCTGAATTTAAAACTGGGGTTTTTCAAGTTTAGAGATTAGAAGATTATAGTTTAGAATTTCACTTCACTAAACTTTCTAAACCCTAAACCTCTAAACTAAAATACACAAATGAATACAATACAAATTTATACAGATGGCGCTGCCCGGGGAAACCCCGGCCCCGGCGGTTATGGCGTAGTTTTAATATGGGGACAAATAAAAAAAGAATTGTCAAAGGGTTATCGCCTTACAACAAATAATAGAATGGAACTGATGGCGGTAATAGCTGCATTGGAAGCCATGAAAAAAAATGATCTTGAATTGCTGATCCATTCTGATAGCAACTATGTTGTAAAAGCATTTGAAGAAGGATGGTTAAATAACTGGATCAAAACCGATTTTAAAGGAGGTAAAAAAAATAAAGATTTGTGGTTACGGTTTTATAAGTTGTCTAAAAATCATAGAATAAAATTTAAATGGGTAAAAGGCCATCATGTAGATGTAAATAATATCCGCTGCGATGAGCTGGCTACAGAATCCGCAGATGGAAATAATTTGTTGATAGATGAAGGGTACGAATCTGAAATAAATAAATCATAGTTAATTATTGGTTTGCCTAACTGCAATTATCAATTTAATGTTACGCAATCTGCGTTTTAGAAGGTATTCGGCTTAATGATAAATAATAAGCCCCGAATAATACAGCAGAAAAAATTAATGTAGCAGCTATGCTCCATGCATAAAATGGCAAAGCATCATTATAACAAAGTAATAATCCGCTTAAAGTTTTGGGCCTTTGTAATCCTCCCCCATTCATCCATACCAAAAAATTAGATAATAAAAAATATGTTGTTGGGGCGGCAATGGATGCAATAAAAATTCTGGTAAAACTTATTTTAGTAATTATAAATCCAAAAATTGTCATCAACCCAAATAAAATATAATTTGTTAGCTGGCCTCCATAGAATCCTGGAATATTACTAATTCCGTTCCTATAAAATATTTCGTACAAAGCATCTGACAAGAACATTGAAAGTAGAGGAAGAAGAAAGGAAAGTTTTTTGTCTTTAAAAATAGCACCTCCAAAAATTGCCATTGCAAACTGCGGAGCAAATCCGAAAGGCCGTTCGGGCATAACACGATAAAGAGATGCAATTATCACTAATAAAATAAAGCTTACAACTACCTGCTTTGTTACTTTCATTGCTTAATTATTTACTGCAAAAATAAGGGTTTAAAATTTTTAATGTAGCAATACATTTTCAGGTGATAGAAAAAAGAACAGCTATGATTGGTTATTATTTTATTAATTTACAAATATGGAAAAGATCGTTTTATATCTTGCAATAGTTATAATAACATTTATAAGCTGTACCCCTTCTCAAAAAGCCCGTGATGCAAAAGAAAATGCATTATTTAATAAATGGCTTAATAAGCCTAAAGCACTATTAATAAAAAACTGGGGACAACCTGATAGCACTATTACTGACAAACGTGGCGGAGAAATTCTTATATACAAAGAAGGTGTGGATTATAAAAGTGTAATGAATGAAAAATATACAGGAACTCAATTTTCTTATCGCAGAGAGATGTATGTTAACGCTGATAGCCTTATTTATTACTGGAAGTCGTGGAGAAGAAAATAGTATAAAATACAAAATTGAAAAAATAAAATCCCAAAAGCCTTAGCGGTTACCTTTACTTCGCTAAAATTTACCTGCATAATTTTATGATTGATTGATGAAAAAGAATCGAAAATATTTTTTATACATATTCCTCTTTCTTATATTGGTGGCTGTATATCTTGCCTGGAATTTATTTGGGCCTACAGTGAATGCCCCTGATGAAAAATATTTTTACATTAAAACAGGTTCTGATTATACAAGCGTTAAGGACAGCCTTATAAATAAAAAAATTATCAGCAGTACTCTCTGGTTTGATAAAGTTGCCCGCCATCTTAATTATAATGAATCAGTAAAACCCGGTAAATATAAAATTGATGAAGGCATGAGTGTTGTAAACCTTGTTCGCATGCTGAGAGCGGGAAAACAATCACCTGTAAATTTAATCATCACAAAACTCAGAACTAAAGAAGACCTTGCAAAAAAGATTGGAAATAATTTTGAATGTGATTCGGTTTCTGTAAGTAATTTTTTAAATAATAATGATTCTCTTGTAAAGTATAATGTGGATACCAACACTGTAATGACGGCTGTTATTCCAAACACTTATACATTAACATGGAATAATACTCCGGGGAAAATCTTTAAAAAATTTTATGCGGAGGAGCAAAAATTTTGGAATGAAAAAAGAAAAGATGAGGCAGCTAATCTTCATCTTTCTGAGAAACAAATTTATATTTTAGCATCCATAGTTGAAGAAGAAACAAATAAAGAAAACGACAAAGGAAAGATTGCAAGTGTTTACATCAACCGCATGAGGAACGGAA
>JALYYX010000161.1 GCA_030946075.1 Bacteroidota bacterium
TGCGATTGTTATGTTTGATGTACGAGTTGCGATGTGGGATGTTGAAATAATTTTTACTTCTGCAACTTTTTTAGTTGCTGAAATTATTTCAACTGTACTTATTTTTCCTTTGCCATTTGTAAGTTGAAGAAGTTCTCCTGGTTTCATTCTTAAAACCTGAAAGATGTGCTTTGATGTTTCTTCAGTTAATGCAAATGATAATTGATTTGAAATTTCTTCGTGGAAAAAAATTGGTAATGACATAGATTAGTTTTTACCATTCCGATTGTAATTCCTCTGAGTTTCTTCCACCATATATGACACTAAGAATAATAACTGTTTTCTCAATTACTCTATAAATGATAAAGTATGGAAATTTTTTTAATGGAGCTCTTCTATGGAGGGATGTGATAAAGGAAAATGTATGTGGATGATTATATAAAATCTGTATTCTTTTATCCAAATCTTCTTTAAATTTTTCACCCAGACCAGATAATTTATTTTCATACCAAAAATAAACTTCTTCAATTTCCAAAGCCGCATGTTCTTCAATTATTACCTCATACATTTGGTTTAGGATTTAAGCGACTTTTTACCTCTTCCCATGTATAGGTTTTGGATTTCCCGGATAAATAATCTGCTTGTCTTTCTTCTAATATTTGTATTTCTTCGCCGGTTAAAAAATTTTCTTCTGATTCACTTTGAATTTTTGACGAAATGATAGTTTGCACAGCTTTTAAAAATTCAATATCATCAATATTATTTATGAGTTGATGAATTTCTTCTTTAACAGTTTCAGTGTCCATAAAAAATTATTTTTATCAAATATAAAATTTGAAAACTACAATCTCAAAAAATGAAATCAGAATTTAAAACGGCGTTTCATCATCAAACTCTCCGTCATTCATTTTACTTCCTTTTTGAATGTAAAGCTTGGCGCCATCACCATCAACATCACTAACCGGTTTCCAATTCCCGCCACCTGGCAACTGGCCACTGATATCAGTTCCATCTTCTTCAATAAATTTTTGAATATGCAGCAATGCTTTAAGTTTAATGGTATCCAGCTGGCCATTTCTGTGCTTTGCAATACGCAAAATGGTTTCTCCTTTATTACTTTCCCCCAATTCATTTGAGGTGATGTCATAATATTCAGGACGGTATAAAAACATCACCATATCTGCATCCTGCTCAATGGCACCTGACTCTCTAAGATCACTTAGCTGCGGCATTTTCTGGCCATCCTTTGCTCCACGTTTTTCTACCTCACGGCTCAGCTGGCTTAATGCAAGAATAGGAATATTTAATTCTTTTGCAAGACTTTTTAGATCCCGGGAAATACGGCTTATTTCCTGCTCACGATTACTATTTCTGTTCTCACTTGTACCGCTCATTAACTGGAGATAATCAATAATTATCAACCCTACATTATGTTTGTTTTTTAACCGGCGGCATTTGGCACGCAGTTCAAAAATATTCAGCGCTGCAGTATCATCAATGTGTATTGGTGCAGATGCTAATCTTTCAATTCCTTTTTTATAGAGCTGCTTCATTTCATGCTCTTCCAAACGGCCTCTGTTTATTTTCTCTAACCAAATTTCGCTTTCGGCGCTTAAAATTCTTTGCACCAATTGGCCTGCGCTCATCTCTAAAGAAAAGAACCCAACTGCTGTTGGCTTGGTTGGATGCAATGCAGCGTTACGTGCAAGGTTTAGCGCAAAGGCAGTTTTACCAACAGAAGGGCGGGCTGCTAAAATAATTAAATCTGCAGGCTGCCATCCGTAGGTGGTGCGGTCTAACAAATGAAAGCCTGTAGGCACACCACTTATTTCATCCTGACGGTTGCGGAGGTCTTCAATTTTTTCAATCGTTTTTACCAATACATCATGAATGCTTGCGTAATCTCTGCGAAGATGGTTGTTGGTTATTTCAAATAATTTCGCTTCTGATTCATCCAACAAATCAAACACATCAGTGCTGTCTTCATAAGCATCACCAATTATTTCCCCGCTTATTCTTATCAACTCTCTCTGAATAAATTTTTGCAAAATTATTCTTGAATGTGCTTCAATATTGGCCGAAGAAACTACTGCATTCGTAAGTTTTGAAACATAATATGGACCGCCAACTATATCTAATTCTTCACGCAACTTTAATTCTTCAACAACAGTTAGCAAATCTATCGGCATATTTTTCAATTGCAAACCCTGCATGCTGCGAAAAATCCGCTGATTAGATTCAACATAAAAACATTCAGGCTTTAAAATTTCTATTACCGTATCAAAGGCACTTTTTTCAAGCATAATGGCACCAAGCACAGCTTCTTCCAGGTCTTTAGCCTGGGGCGGAACTTTGCCATACATCATTGTACCGAGATCGAGGGAGCCACTTTTGCGGCGACTTTTCCTATCTTTATTTAGGTTCGTAAGATCCATATTTATGGGCAGTTGTTAGGGTTAATAAAATTAAATTCATCAGCAAAAAAGCATGCAGGGCGGCTAAGGTAAATGACAAAATCTGATAAAAAATAAAGACTTTATTCCAAAGTTATTCCAATCAGTTTCCACTTAAATGTTCCCGCATTACTCCGTTTATTAACAATTAAATCTGCCTTGTCCACAAATTAAAATATTTTTCCGTGATTTTCATTTAGATATTCACAAAGTGTGGTGGAGAAAAGAAATTTATTTTTTTATGGATTTTCTCTTATTATTTCTTATAAGAAAAAAGCGTTTGCAACCTTTAATGCATGTTTCTTATTTTTGAAAAAAGTGTTTAATTATATATAATGAAAATCAGCTACAATTGGCTTAGTGAATATATTTCTGAAATACCTGAACCTGAAAAATTAAGCAGCATTTTAACTTCTATCGGATTAGAAGTTGAAAGCCTTGAAAAATTTGAAGAAATAAAAGGCGGCCTGAAGGGATTGATAACAGGAGAAGTTGTAGAGTGCGCTAAACACCCTAATGCTGATAAATTAAAACTTACGAAAGTTAATATTGGTAATGGAAGAATATTACAAATTGTGTGTGGTGCAAATAATGTTGCTGTTGGGCAAAAAGTAATTGTTGCAACTGCGGGCACAACAATCTACCCTTTACAAGGCGAGCCAATGTTAATGAAAAAAACAAAGATTCGAGGTTATGAAAGCGAAGGAATGATATGTGCTGAAGATGAAATAGGCATTGGAGAAAATCATGAAGGAATAATTGTTTTGCCTGCTGATGTTACCATTGGCGCTGCGGTATCAGAACATTTTAAACCTTACCAGGATTGGATTTATGAATTAGGAATTACGCCTAACCGCATGGATGCAATGAGCCATATTGGAGTTGCAAAGGATGTTTGCGCTTATTTATCTCATCACTCTAAAAAAGAAAATTGTGTAAGGTTGCCTTTTAAAAATAATTTTAAAGCAGACAATAACAAATTAAAAATTGAAGTTGAGGTAGAAAATAATGAATCATGTCAACGCTATTCGGGTGTGAGTATTAGCAATATAAAAGTTCAGCAAAGCCCTGTGTGGCTGCAACAAAAATTAAAAGTTATTGGGATAAGACCAATAAATAATATAGTAGATATTACAAATTATGTATTGCATGAAACAGGGCAACCGCTGCATGCTTTTGATGCAGATAAATTAAATGGAAAAATTATTGTAAAAAATCTTGCGGAAGGAACAAATTTCATTACGCTTGATGAAAAAGATAGAAAATTATGCCAGGAGGATTTAATGATATGTGATGGAAATGAAAACCCTGTTTGCTTTGGCGGCGTTTTCGGGGGATTAGATAGTGGCGTTACAGAAAAAACAAAAAATATATTTTTAGAAAGCGCATGGTTTCAACCCACCTCAATTAGAAAAACTGCCATACGGCATAATTTAAGAACCGACGCATCCAGCCGTTTTGAAAAAGGTGTTGACATAAGCAATACGGTTACTGTTCTTAAAAGGGCGGCGATGATGATAAAAGAAATTGCAGGCGGAGAAATAGCATCTGATATAATTGATGTTTATCCTAACCCAAAACAAAAAACAGAAATCGTTTTAAAGAATCATTATCTGAAAAAAATAAGTGGAAAAAATTATCATCCCGATACAGTTAAAAATATTTTGCATAGTCTTGGTTTTGAAATTTTAAAAGAAGGGCTTGATGATAGTAGAGTAGTTGCACCATTTAGTAAACCAGATATCACTTTACCGGTTGATGTTATTGAAGAAATTATGCGTATTGATGGTTATGATAATGTAAAAATTCCATCTGCTATAACTATCGCCCCTGCAATAGATACTGATGCTTTTAAATCTGCGCTAAAAGAAAAAACTGCTAATTATTTAACTGCAATCGGATTCGCTGAAACCCTTACCAATTCTATCACCAACAGCAAATATTATTCAGAAACTGTGTTAAAAACCAGTGTAAAACTTCTTAATAATTTAAGTGTGGACCTGGACGTTATGCGTCCAGATCTTTTAGAATCCGGATTGGAATGCATTGCCTATAATCTCAATCATAAGAACAGTAATCTTCTCTTATTTGAATTCGGAAAAACTTATTCATCGCAGGGTATTGGTAAAAATAAAGAAGATGATCATTTATGTTTATTTGTTTGCGGAAATAAAAATGAATCCGGATGGAAAGAAAAAAAATCTAAATATGATATTTATTTTGTGAAAGGGATTTGTAATAAATTATTGCATTTATCAGGAATAGAAAATTCAAATTTTAAAGTAGAAAATAACTCCATTAATATATTAATTGAAGATGAATTAATGGGTAAAATAGAAGAGGTAACTAAAAATAAAATAGACCAGTTCTCTATAAAACAGCCTGTGTTTTTTGCAGATATTTTTTGGGAAAGGCTTACAAAACATGCAAAAAAAATAAAAATAGAATTTGCAGAGATTTTAAAATATCCTGAAGTACATAGAGATATTTCAATGATTGTAGATAAAAATATTTCTTATGAAAAAATAGAAAGCCTTGCAAAAAATTTTAAAATTGAAAAGCTCACACAAATTAAACTTTTTGATATTTTTGAAAACGAAAAAATTGGCATTAATAAAAAGTCATTTGCTATCAGCTTTACTTTTGCTGACAAAGAAAAAACACTTACTGATAAAGAAATTGATAGTATGATGAATAAAATAATTGTATCTTTTGAAAAAGAATTAAGTGCAGAAATAAGAAAAGCATAATGAACCATCTGGAAACACATATAAAAACTGTAAACGAAAAACTGCAACAATTACTAAAAAAATATACTACACTAAAAAAAGAAAATGAGAATTTAAAAGCAGAGCTTTCTAATTTTAAAGAAACAGAAGTAGATTATAAATATTCCCTGCACGAGCTTGGCCAAAAAGTAAATATTTTACAGGCAGCCTCCGGGCAAATGACAGAAAAAGACCAAAGGGAATTTGAAAAAAGAATAAATCAATACATAAAAGAAATTGATAAATGCATTGGAATGCTAAGTGATTAATCATGTCCGACGAACTAATACCAATAAATATATTAATTGGCGACAGAACCTATCGCATAAAAAGCCTTTCAAAGGACGAGGAAATAATCCGAAAAACTTTAAAAATTATTAACGATAAAATAATAGAATTTAAAACCCAGTTCGCAGGCAAAGACACACAAGATTACATTGCCATGGTATTAATTTGGTATGCTACGCAGGCGCCTTCATCAGGCAATAGCCAACATATAGAAGCTGAATTTATGGAGGCTCTCTCTAAAATTGAGCATCAAATTGATAAAGCCTTGTAATAAAAAGTTAGAAAACTTATATTAGGCAAAACAGAAGAGAAAAATCAACAAAGAAAAGATATCTTTTTAACTAAAGATGATAAGATTGATATTATTAAACAGTATTTACACAGCGAATATTATACAATTCATAGCCACAATTGAAAGCGTATTAGCGATAATAAAATTTATTAAATAAAACTTTTTTAGTAATCTCTCTGGTACACCAGCTCTCACTGTCCATTAATTTCCACAGTTTTTATTACCTTCGTTTACTCACGATTCTCATTTGAGCATAAGTGGATTAAGTAGTAAGATTATGAACCGTTTTAAAACTAAAATTATCAATGACACAAATACTTCCAATAATCATTGGCGCTGCCGCATTAATAATCGGTATTCTACTGGGTAAATTCCTTTTCGCCAAAAACACAAAAAAACAATTAGAAGAAGCAGACCAACAGGCACAACGAATAATTTCTGACGCACAAATTCAGGCTGAAACTTTAAAAAAAGAAAAAATGCTCGAAGCTAAAGAGCGTTTTGTTCAATTAAAAGCTGAATATGATAAAGAAGTCTTTCAACGAAATCAAAAATTAAGCGATGCTGAAAATCGAATCAAGCAAAAGGAACAAACTGTAAATCAAAAAGATCAGGGCATTGCCAAGATCATTAAGGATAATGAAGTAATAAAAGAAAACCTTAACCGCCAGCTGGAAGTTGTAAATATTAAGCGGACCGAACTTGAAAAACACCAGGAAGAACATATACGCAGGCTTGAAAAAGTTGCCGGCCTTACTGCTGATGAAGCGAAAGCTCAATTAATAGAAAGCCTGAAACAGGAAGCTCATTCGCAGGCATTAAGCATTCAGCAGGAAATTATTGATGATGCTAAACTTCGTGCTAACAAAGAAGCAAGAAAATTAATTATTCAAACCATACAACGTACCGCTGCAGAGCAGGCAATAGAAAATGCAATTACAGTTTTTAATCTTGAAAGTGATGAAATAAAAGGTTCTATCATTGGCAGGGAAGGGAGAAACATTCGGGCCATAGAAGCAGCCACAGGCGTAGATCTTATTGTAGATGATACTCCCGAAGCTATAATTCTTTCTTCATTCGATCCATTGCGCCGGGAGATTGCAAGGCTTTCTCTGCAGAGGCTTGTAGCTGATGGAAGAATTCACCCTGCACGTATTGAAGAAGTGGTTGAAAAAACCCGTAAACAATTAGAAGATCAGATTATTGAGATTGGCGAGCGCACGGTAATTGAATTAGGCATTCATGGTTTGCATAAAGAACTGGTTAGAATAGTTGGAAAGATGCGTTTCCGCTCTTCTTATGGTCAAAATTTATTGATGCACAGCCGTGAGGTAGCCAACCTATGTGGAATTATGGCTGCTGAGTTAGGTATGAATGCAAAACTTGCAAAGCGTGCAGGCCTTTTACATGATATTGGTAAAGTACCCGATGAAGAAACTGAATTAAGTCATGCTTTGCTGGGGATGAAGCTGGCTGAAAAATATGGTGAAAACCCTGCTGTTTGTAATGCAATTGGTGCTCACCACGATGAAGTGGAAATGCAATATGTAATATCGCCTATTGTTCAGGCATGCGACTCAATGAGTGGTGCAAGACCGGGAGCAAGGCGAGAGATTATGCAGCAATATTTGCAACGAATTAAAGATCTTGAAAATACAGCGCTTACTTATCCCGGAGTTGAAAAGGCCTATGCGATACAGGCTGGCCGTGAGTTGCGTGTAATTGTTGAGGCTGAAAAAGTTTCTGATGGTGAAAGTGATAAGTTAAGTTTTGAAATAGCTCAAAAAATACAAACTGAAATGACTTATCCCGGACAAATAAAAGTTACTGTAATAAGAGAAAAGAGAGCGGTGAATATTGCGAGGTAAAAGTTTATGTAGCCGGCTGCGGCTGTAAAGCTATGTCCACCTTCATTGGAGCCCCACTATTGTCCGGCATTTGTGATTTGATCTTTCGCATTAGAGCAAATAATTCTCAATTCTCCATTGTCAATTCTCAATTTAAACCTTACCTTTGCACCCTTAAAATAAATACCATGAATGCTGTAGATTTTGTTCACGAACAATTAACTGTAAAAAAAGAATTGCCTAAGTTTAAAGCAGGTGATAATATTACCGTTAACTATAAAATTCAGGAAGGTAATAAAGAGCGTATCCAAAGTTTTAAAGGAGATGTTATTAAACGTCAGGGACAAGGAGGTACAGCAACCTTCACTGTTCGCAAAATAAGTGATGGAATTGGTGTAGAGCGTTTATTTCCCTTATTTTCTCCTAATATCGATAGCATACAATTGCATAAAGTGGGTAAAGTACGCCGGGCAAAACTGTATTTCCTCCGTGAAAGAAGTGGTAAGAGTGCCCGTATTAAGGAAAAAAGAATGAAATAATAATCTTAATAGATTTATAATATTTAACCGCATACTATGAGTGTTGCGGTTTTTTATTTATTATTGAACTCCTTTAACCTGATACGATGAAAAAATACCTGATTATCACAGTCCTAATAGCCTTAATTTTTGGAAGTTGTGCCCGTGGCATTTCACCCTTTGAAGCAGCCAATGGTAAGGCAAAATGTGGTAAAACCTATATAAAATAATTTCTTACATCCATTCTTTAAGTTTTTCCGTAAGTCTTGCATTGCTATCATTTATTGGTTTAGCAAGCTATTTAAGAATAATGTATCTTTGAATTTAAAATAAAAATTATGGGAGATCTATTTAGTGGTGGTCATATAATTCTGATTATTTTAGTTGTACTTCTTTTATTTGGAGGAAAGAAAATTCCTGAATTAATGAGGGGCTTAGGTAAAGGAATACGAGAGTTTAAAGATGCAAAAGATAATGTGCATAAAGAGATTGTAAATCATATAAATACTGAGCAGCCACCTGCCAATGTTAATACAACTACTACCAGTAATATTACCCCGCAATCAAATAGTATTACTCCGCCGGTAAGTAATGAAAATACACAGGTTCCATAAGGGTTAGGCTGTTATAATCATTCTGATTAATTTATTACGAAACCCACAAAATAAATTGTGGGTTTTATTTTCTAATAATATTTCAGTACATAAACCATTAGCTAATATTTCATGAAATTATTTAAGAGAAATTCTTC
>JALYYX010000164.1 GCA_030946075.1 Bacteroidota bacterium
CGTAATTTATAATTCCTTTAAATTCACTCAGCAGGTCGTCGTCAATCTTTTGCAATTTCTTTTCCTGTATGTTACGTATCCGTTTGGCTTTTATGTAGATCTGGTCAGCAACAGAAATGGTTCTGTAAACTCTCCATGAAGTTCCATAATCTTTTGTTTTTTTAATAAATATTTCTTTACAACTTTTTATTGCTGCATCAAACTCCTGATTGGTATTATCTTGCATAAATTATTTTCATCTTATATCTAAATCAAAAATAAAGATAACCAACCAATGTTTACATTAAACTGCAAAGGCAAATTATTGGTGATAGATAAACCTGTAGTGATGGGCATTATAAACATAACACCGGACTCATTTTACGAGGGAAGCCGACTGCAAACAAATGAAAAGATTTTATTCCAGGCAAAAAAAATGATCGAAGAAGGTGCATCAATCATTGACATTGGCGGCCAAAGTACAAGACCCGGAAGCGAAAGGATTTCCGTAAAAGAAGAATTACAAAGAGTGCTACCAGCCCTTGAAATAATTTTGAAAAATTTTCCTGATACAATTATTTCTGTTGATACTTATCAATCAGAAGTTGCAGAAGAAACAATAAAAGCAGGAGCATCAATGATCAATGATATAAGCTCAGGAAATATGGATAATGAAATGATAAACACAGTTGCTAAACTTGGTGTTCCGTACATCTGCATGCATATGAAAGGAACTCCTGAAAATATGCAACAGCAACCAAAGTATGAAAATATAACTAAAGAAATTCTTGACTTCTTTATAAAAAAAATTGATGAATGTAAACATGCGGGCATTAATGATGTTATCATAGATCCCGGATTTGGATTTGGCAAAACAATCTCCCACAATTTTACATTATTAAAACACCTTTCCGTTTTTAAAATGCTTGAAAAGCCAATAATGGCAGGCCTTTCACGTAAGTCAACAATTTATAAAACTTTAGGCATAACAAGTGAAGAGGCATTGAACGGTACAACTGTTTTAAATACATTTGCCTTGCAAAATGGTGCAAATATTTTACGTGTGCATGATGTGAAAGAAGCCAAGGAAGCAATTACTCTTTATACAAAATATTCTGGGGCATAAAAAAAATTGCCCCATAAAAGAGGCAATTAAATTTAACAAAAATCAGAATTATTTTTGCGGTGCTTGCGGACGTTGTTGCATTTGCTGTTGCATTTGCTGCATCCTCTGCTGCATTTCCATTTGCTTTTTTTGCATCTCCATTTGTTTGGCCTGGTATTGTGCAGGAGTAATTACATCAATTATTTCAATATCAAAAATTAAATTTTCGTTGGGCTTTATTTTATCACCAGAACCTTTTGTTCCATAAGCCAAAGAAGAAGGAATTAAAAACATTCCTTTGCTGCCTTTTTTCATCAGCTTTAATCCATCTGTCCAACCTATAATAACTCCTCCCATGCGGCTTATATCAATATCAATAGGTTCTTTGTGGCCGAATGCAGAATCAGTATTTGAATCAAAAACTTTTCCATCTAAAGTTTTGCCGGTATAATTTACAACCGCCACGCTACTGTCATTTATATTTTCACCAACGCCAGGGTTTGTAATAACAACGTAAGTACCAAAGGGAGCTTTTGTTGCAGATAATTTATGTGCAGCAATATAATCGCTCAATATTTTATCATCAATTTTTAATTGCGGTGCATCAGTTTGTAATTGCTTTGTTACCTGTTCCATTATTTTTTTTGAAGCACGAACCTTTGCAAGTGGAAGCCATTTTGCATATGCACTGTCTGTTTGTTCTTTTGTAGTGTATGCATTTGTAAATTTATAAGTTGTGGTTTCATACTCGTCCTTTTTGGCATAGGGAGGCATGGGGCTCATTTTATAAATTGAATCAACTTTGTTTCTTGAATAAATGCTATCTCCTACCCGTATATTTTTAAAAAGAACTTTGTATAATGGAGGCAATTGAGATGTATCATACAATGCAAACTGCGGCATAATTTCTCTTGAATCATAGATAACGCTATCCTTATATTTTTTTAAAATTTCAAATTCAAGAAAATTTCCACTTACTATTTTCTTGCCTTTACCATCACTGATTATTTTATATTCAGTGCCATCTGTAAATTTCTTGGTTGATTGGGTGCAAGAGAATAAAATCATACTTGCAAAAACTACATACAATAATTGCTTCATTGTTTATTTTTTTAAAATTGATAATTACTTAATTGTTCTTTATTTTCTTTAATTGCTATTTTAAATTTTTTAATTACCTCTTCCAGAGGCTCACTGTTTTTTCCACCGGAAGCATTAAAATGCCCTCCACCATTGAAATATTTTCTGGCGAATGTATTTACATCAAATCCGCCTTTGCTGCGAAAGGAACTTTTTCGCTCATCTCCCCTGTCAATAATAATTGCTGCTAATTTAATTCCATGAATACTTAAAGGAAAATTTACCAACCCTTCGGTATCGCCGGTTTTTACATTAAATTTTATAAGATCACTTTGCGGAATTGCAATAAGTGCTGTATTGTATTCATAAAAAACTTCCATACGGTTAAGCAATACCTGTCCAAAAAAACGAAACCTGCTTTCTAAAAAATTATCAAAAAGATTTTCGTGAATCTTGCTATGTTCCAACCCTGTATCTTTTAAGTCAGCAACCATTCTGTGCACACTTGCTGTGGTTGAAGTAAAACGAAATGATCCCGTATCTGTCATAACTCCGGCATATAAACATTCTGCAACATTTATATTTATTTTATCAGCATTGCCGGAGGCTTTTATAAAATCGTATACCATTTCTGAAGTAGAACTTTTTTTCACATCACTAATGCCATAATTAAACATTTCCTCCTGGGGCTGTTGATGATGATCTATCAAAATTTTTGTACATGATAAATTGATTAGCACAGCAGCCATTTTCCGGGTTCTGTCCATAGTATTAAAATCGAGACAGAAGAGCCACTCAGCATTATTTAAAGCATCTGTTGCTTTTGCGGTTTGCATTTCATAATCCAATACTTTTTTGCAACCCGGCATCCAGCTTAAAAAACCTGCCCAGTTTGTAGGAGAAATAACTGTTACTGTATGCTGTAATTGTTTTAAAAAGTGATATAAACCCAATGCTGATCCCATCGCATCGGCATCAGGCTTTTGATGAAAGGTAATAACAACATTTTTAGGTTGTGATAGTAAAGGAAATATTTCGCTGACAGGCTGCATAAAAGGCTGCAAAAGTAGGCTAAATTAGTCAATGGTCAATAGTCAATGAGTCAATAGAAAGACAATGTTTCGTCGCTGACGACGACGCAGTGACTTAATGACTAATTAATTAGCTTTGCGGCTAAAAAAAATTTAAAATGACGAATAGAACGTTTACAATGATTAAGCCTGATGCTACGGAGAAAGGATATACCGGAGCTATTCTACAAATGATAAACAATGCAGGGTTTAGAATTGCTGCAATGAAAATGTTGCATCTTTCAAAAGAAAAAGCCGGAGAATTTTATGCTGTTCATAAAGAAAGACCATTTTATGAAGAGCTTGTGAACTTCATGAGCAGAGGCCCCATTACAGCAGCTATTTTAGAAAAAGAAAATGCTGTTGAAGATTTTAGAAAATTAATAGGCGCAACTAATCCTGCCAACGCAGAAGAAGGAACTATCCGTAAATTATATGCAGCATCTATCGGTGAAAATGCAATACACGGAAGCGATAGCGATGATAATGCTTTTATTGAAGGAGATTTTTTCTTTAGTAAATTGGAACAGTACTAATTGTTTTTATTTTAAGTGATAAGTAACTGCTATTCCTCTATAGCCATTTCCTATTTCAGGTGCGAAGCTTACATTGTCATGTTTCTTTTTATGCCATTGCGGAACTAATATTCCGGTAGCTGCACCTATTGCATAACCTAAAATATTGTCGCTTAAAAAATGAAAGCCCGATTGATAACGCATATAACCAACCACTGCAGGAATCGCTGCTGCCACTACCCATACATAAGGTTTTGCTTTTGAATCAGGATTAAGATCTGAAAAAACTTTGGCTGCAAAAAAAGTTGCACTAGCTGATGATGCTGTGTGACCTGCATAAAACGAGCGTTGATTATTTTTATTTAACCGCTCACCAATAGGCGCCGTTGTTCCATATACCAAAGGTCTTGGGCGATTAGTACTTCCATTAACCATAGTGTATAGTCCTGCAGTAATGGCTTCAGTTTCCAGGTACATCACCAATATTTGTGAGGCATTTCTTCTTTCATTTTTATTAGCCAATATCATTATAAGAGGCAAAGGAAATGAACCAAGCATTGGAATATAGCTGACTTTATTTAAATTGTTATCATAATATCCCGCATTACCTCTGTCAAAAAAAGGAATTTTATCCTCTGTCTTGGTTGCTAGTTCTGCCTGTGTTAATGGTGCTTTATGTTTAATAAGATTATTTCCGATATAAGCTAATCCGCTGGCCACAATAATTACCGGCGCATCTTTCTTAAATGTTGTTTTGTAAGGATATCTAACAGGTGGGAAGGATGAGATTTGAGTATGGCTCATGGTTGAAGAACTTATATTCATTGAATCCTGTGCAATGGTAATATTTAGAATACCAAATATTCCAACACTTAATAAGACTAATTGTTTCATTTTTTTTATTTAGGTTAACAGTTCACCAGCCTACTTAGCAAAAACAATGCAAAACTTTATTATTATTTTATTTATACCCATAGCAAAATAGCCTGCCATAATTTTTATCTTTAAACAATGGAATATTTTGTTGAAGAAGGCTCTGTTGTAAAAGAGATTTGGGGAAAGGCAGATACTATTCTTTTTATTTTTGCTGGTGCCTCGGCAGAATTTGCTTTAAATAAGGCTGTTGACTGGTTATATTTTACGGGTAAACTTCCTGCTGATCCATTGGCTAGGTTGTTTTCTACAGTAACTTATGCCCGTGAAATAGTTTTTTCTGAAAAGGAAAAAGCTTATAAAGCAATTGATAAAATTACTGCGATCCATTCTACAGTTGAAAGTAACAGGAGTGCTAAAATTCCGGATTGGGCTTACAGAGACGTTTTGTTCATGCTCATACACTATTCTATTGCAGCTTTTGAATTACTGGAGAGAAAACTTTTAGAAACTGAAAAAGAAGAAGTGTTTGATGTTTTTTATAGGTTTGGAAAGCAAATGAACTTAACAGGATTGCCACTAAATTTTAATGACTGGCAGATTATGCGAACCGAGCATTTGAATAAGGATATGGAAAAAAGTTATTACACAATCGATCTATATAAACAATATAAAAAACATTTGGGATTGGTGCGATATAAAATTTTATTGGAATCTCAAATACTTGTGGTGCCTGAAAAAGTAAATGAACTATTGCAACTTGGTAAACTTTCCCTACTTAAACCTCTGCTTTTTATTTATAAGTTAGCCAGGAGTATTAATGCTGATGGTATAATAAAATTTTTAATATTACCAGGAGAATACAAAAAACAAATTAATGCCTTAGATTTATAATCCACATTAGTTGAAAAGATTGTGTTAAAAAAATTTGGGTTATAAAATTTCTCATCTTAACTTCGTGTATCCAGTTCCTATATAATTATCGCGTTTCCCCCACAAGACAAAAATTATTTCCATTTTTTCCTAAGAAAGCCTGCTTCTTTAATCATTATTAATTATTAAAACGTAGGTTATGAAAAAATTCTATTCAACACAAATTGGCGAAACAGCTACAGCTCTTGCTATTATTTTAGGTTTTTATGGCTTAATGGCTATTGCAAGTCTATTAGCATAGGTGTATTAACTCTGGACTGATTAAATTTTTAGGGATGCCCGAAAGGCATCCTTTTCTTTTTGATTTAATAAATAAATTATTGAGACCAAGGTTTGTAATTTAATTTTCTGCTTTGCTTGAAAGAAATTAGTTGTTCAGCTATATATAACATTTAAAAATTGATAACACATATAATCTATTGGTTATAATGATTTTACATGTAAAAATATCTATTACATACGATAAAAAAGCACACCTTAGGATTAACGCCATTTTTCTTCATTTCACAAGAAATAAAGCGTTTTTAAATTACAGAATGTTTTCATAAATATATGTTAACCATTAAATTAGATTGTATAAATAAGACTATAATGGTTAGTTTATATATGGGGTAAATCGAAATACCTCTAATCTAAAGTTCTTAGCAAACAAATTATTAAATTTGTCCTACAAAAAATGAATAAATTAAAAATCTTGGTATTGCTTTTTATTACAGGTGCATGGTTTTTGGCTTGCTCCCCTCCGCGGGATTTGGAATATAGAGATTATAAAAATTTACATGTTGATAAAATGGGATTTGGAGCTTCTACCGTTACTTTAGATCTCCAATATTATAATCCCAATAATTTTGGGCTTCAATTAAGAAAGACTGACCTTGATATTTTCATAAACAATAATTTTTTAGGTCATAGTTCTTCTGATACTTTGATAAATATTC